>JBEKJX010000233.1:0-4940 GCA_050011015.1 Smithella sp. | reverse complement strand
GATTGCATGGCGATAGAAATTGTTAAGGGCGATCAAAGCGCCGGAGTTTATTTTGTTCTTCCGGGAACTACCGTGAACCGGTTGTTAAAATCGGCGGGCATTGGATGGCAGGCAAATAAAGACTTCCAGCTCAAGACGGGCATGAGGTTAACAATTAATTTAGCTTCAGGAAATAAAGATGTTGTTGTTTCTGAAATGCCTGCCGCAGATAGATTATCTCTCGGATTGCCGATTGATATTAATCAGGCCACAGAAGATGATTTGCTATTGATAAAAGGAATTGGCCCGGCGACTGCTCAAAGAATATTGGATTTGCGGAAAAAAATAAACCGCATTAAAGATATCAGGCAATTGATGAAAATTAAGGGAATCAAAGAAAAGAAATTCGCGGAATTACAGAAATATTTATATGTTGATGATTTGAAGAAATAGCACCACTTCTACATCAAAGCGCTATTTTTGTTGGCGTCGTCGTCGGTTTCCTCAACGTATTATTAATACGCCTCGTCACCTCCTCCTCGCCGCCTCAATATCATCTTTAATGTAGAAGCGGTATAATCTTTTTTAGTGGTATTGATTCATCCATCCATGATCATGATGACAAAAACTTTCTTCGGCCCGTGCATGCCTTTAAATTCTATACCCTGAATGTCCGATGTGGCGCTGGGCCCTGTGATAAAGCTGAATTGGCTGGGAATCTCTTTCGTATTTTTGAAAACAATCTCCATGACATTCTCATAGACCGGATAAAGATCTTTTATGGACATGATGGCGATGTGCACCGGCGGAGCAATGGAGAGAAGCCGGGGGTGACTCTGATTGAAGATGATGCCGATGGTTCCCGTTTCGGCAACGGCGAAATCGGCGGATGTAATCCCGGCATCCGCCGTGAATACCGCCTCGCGCAAGGTTTCCCTTTCTGCAAGCTCCTTCGGGATAGACACGGATATTCCGTTTCTGGAGCCAAGGGATGCAATATCGACACCGTGAATCTTTTCCGCCGAGGCGACAAAAGATTTCAAACCCTCTGCTGTGATAATATCCAGCAGGACGTGCAAAGCGTCTTCCTTGTTACCGGCCTGATATACGACCCCTGTCCGCCCGCTTAATTCACTTTGAAAGCGCTGGATCATCTGTTCGCGGTTCAGTGTAATTTCAAAGAGCGTTGGTTTCGCGGGCCGGTCAACGTTTTCGCTTTTCGCTGCCGATTTCAATCGCCCTAATATCTCTTCTCTTGCCGGCATATTCAGGTATCCTCCTTTTTCGAAGTATTGCCTGAAAGCCCGGGACGGGATTGAAGGTCATCCCATGTTTCGTGGAATGTTTTTGCCGGAACAGCCCGCAGATCGCGGCATTTGAACCAGCCCTGCGCACCCATCGGGATATTCCCGATATAGCCGTCTTTAGCTGAACTGTTTATAAGAGGCCGTGTAATTATTGAACCGAGATTCCATAACCATCCATGACTCATGCCCAGGGAAATCAGGCCTGCCATCGCGTTTTCCCCGCGGGACCGCATAGTCTTTTTCCCTTTCTGTTTTTTTATATCGATCTCCCTGGCGCGGTACGAAAGCAGAAGCGAAGGATGGTCGATGCCGGCCGGGCAGATTTTTTTACACATCCCGCAGAGTGTGCATGCCCGGTAAAGATCCGTGGTGTCTTCGATGCCCTTAAGCATTGGGGTGAGCACCTGACCGACGGGGCCGCAATAGGTGGCGCCATAGGGATAGCCGCCTATCCTGGTATAAACAGGACACGTATTCAGACACGCGCCGCAGCGGATGCACTTGAGGATTTCCCTGGTCTGACGATTATTATAAATTGCTGAACGTCCGTTATCCAGGATAATAATGAAGAGTTCTTCGGGGCCGTCCGGTTCATCCGGCTTTTTGGGGCCTGTGTCCATGGACACATAGCTGGTGAGTTTCTGCCCCGTGCAGTTTCTGGTAAGAAGTCTTGTCATGTAGATGGCGTCTGTTATGGTGGGAACGACCTTTTCCATGCTCATGATCGCGACAAGCGTCTTGGGTGAAGATTTAATCAGCCGGATGTTGCCCTCGTTTTCGACATTTATGATTGTTCCGGTTTCGGCCACCGCCATGTTGACGCCAACGATGCCCATTTGCAAATTCCGAAACTTGTCGCGCAAATATTTACGTGCGCCGCCGCCCAGTTCAACCGGATCTGTTGAGGCTTTTTTGATAATGCCTTTTTTCAGGAAAGCCTCCGATATTTTTTCCGGGGGAACGTTAATTGCAGGCCCCACCAGATGAAAGGGAGGCAGCGATAGATTTTGTGTGATCACTTCACCTAAATCTGTCTCGAACACTTCAACCCCGTTTTTGATGAGATGTTCGTTAAGCCCGATTTCCTCGGTGATCATGGATTTGCCTTTCATGACATAAGAAACGCCCCTTTGATTGGCAATGTCCAGAATAATATTATTTGCCTCGGCGGCATTTTGCGCCCACAGGACACTCGCGCCCTTTGCCACGGCATTCCTTTCAAATTCTTCCAGCAATTCGGGCAGTCTGGCGATTGCATCAGCCCGGATCGCACGTGAATATGACTCGGCCGCCGCAATATCGGGAAAGGAAGACATTCCTATCTGGCGCAAAATGGGAGCGCCAAGCGACACCATCATCAGGAACATCTGGCTTTGCTCATTTTTTAATTCTTCCCGTGCGGTTTCCATGAATTTGTTAACGTGTGAGTGCATATCAGACCTTCTTTAAGTTTTCGGCCAGAAAACTTGCCAGATGCCGCGCCGTTTTTTCCGGATGATTCCGATGCAGATATCCGCTGATATTCAACAGACATCCCGGTTCACACAATAGGAGTATATCGGCGCCCGACTTGATGAAGTTTGCGGCTTTATCCCTGACCATGGCCTCCGATATCTCGGGATAACCAATGGCGAACTCCCCGCCGAAACCGCAACACACGGTTGAATTATCAAGTTCCACAAACTGCGCGTCCTCAATCCCGGCAATAAGTTTTTTGGGCTGATCGGAGATATTCAGCCCCCGTAAAATATGGCAGGATTCGTGATAGGTAACTTTTCCCGCATATTTTGCGCCGACATCGGTCACTTTGAGAACATCAACGATGTACTGGCTCAATTCATAAATCCTGCCCGCGAGGCGGCATGCCCGCGAGTGCCAGGCAGGTTCATCTTCCAGCAGTTCAGGGTAATGATATTTAACCATGCAGACACAGGAACCGGCGGGGCTGACTATGCATTCATCCTCACCGAAGACTTCGATGAAATGTTTTGCCACCCGCTTTGCCTGATCGCGGTAACCTGCGTTGAAAAGCGGTTGTCCGCAACAGGTCTGTTCTTTGTGATAAATAGTTTGCATGCCCAGGCCCGAGAGCAGCGTATGCGCGGCAACGCCGATTTCCGGCATCATAATATCCACAGTACAGGGAATGAACAGGGAAACCTTCATGTTTTATCTTCACCCTTCACATTCGTCCAAAATCGGCAGCATCCTGCCATTAAACACATTCTCGAATCCACTTTATCGATAAAGATCATATAACACGACTATCATTTGTAATGAAGCATAAAATACAAAATATAAAAAAAGAAGCCGGTTTGATTATTTCTTTTACAAAGCAATAAAATTAATCAGGATAATGTTTATTGATTACCGATGGAAACATGCAATAATCGTTTATCTGATTTGCTTACCGGCAAGTGTTTGCTACGGTAATATTTCGTTCAGACATCGCATATTGTCGCGATTTCTCGAAGTGTGCTTGCAGAGTTCGAACCAGTCAGGGTGCTCATCAGTCAAAGCACGGTCCATAACATCCGTAAAAGGATTTAATCCCGTTCCCTCAACGTTGTATTTAAACCTTTGAAACAGCTTGGATAAGAGCATATCGTCGACGTTAAAGCAAGGATGCTGCTTTTTTGCAAGACCCTCCCAAACTGTTGCAAGCCGGGCATCGGCGGTTATGTCCCTGAAAAAATCCAGTGGTATAAGGATGCCTGCGTACCCGGACACAGTCGCCATTTTGCTTTGTAAACCCACATCGTTGGCAAGCACCAGACGCCGATAGTTTTGCAAAACATCCCGTGTCTGAAGTATCTTCATAATTCGCTCAAAGACATGATCGCGGAGTATAATATCGTCATCGGTAATGTATATGTGTGTCACATCCGCATCGACTGAAGGCAAGTACGTCAGAAGACCGGTAAATTTTGTCGCGGGTCCCATGTCGTCGCAGCGGTGGATAATAATTTGTTCCTTGCCGTACCGATCATAAAGAAAGGATGGATCGGGGTACGGCAAATCTGTCCGGAGACTTCGATGCGGTATGAATAAGACTATTTTGAAATCACATGATGTTTTTTGTGACAAAAGAGAATCGAGAACACGATACAAAAAGGGCGATGTTAGCCGTTCAGGAATTGTCGTCATGCAAACGAGCCATTTAAAGTTACTGTGTTGACTATAAATCACCGCATGATTTTTTTTCGCTGAACGCTCCGGCTTACGAATAAAGTACATACCACTTAAATATTGGTTGAGCTTTCCACTTTGCTCCAGCTTTCTTTTATGCCCTTCCAGATCATAAAATTCAACTTTGCCGTTATTGTCCGCATTGCATGAGTTAGTCGCTGATGCCAGTTCAATAATGCACCCTCTATTGCGGCAGATTGTGACAATCTCGTCATGCGGCAGTGCATGCATTTCCAGATGGAACTGATGGAACGGATGGACTGGCGGCAATAGCCTTCGTTTTATGTTTACAAGATATGGGAATGCCTCTTTTATTGAATGCTTGAACCGTATGGTAAGGCTTTGTTTTGGGATGACCTGGTGAATAATCTCGATGGGTATCTGAATAACTGCAAGACCTCCCGGTCTTAATATTCTTAGAAATTCATCAATGTAGCTGCGCTGGAAGTCGTTGGGAATATGCTG
>JBEKJX010000232.1:0-4955 GCA_050011015.1 Smithella sp. | reverse complement strand
GAGCGCAAAACGGACATCATTTTGCTGGCCGATTATTTTACCGAAAAGTACAGCAGGGAATTCAGAAAAAACGTTTCCGGCATCTCCGCCCCAGCTGTTGATCTGTTGATGAATCATCACTGGCCCGGCAATGTGCGGGAGTTGGAAAATTGCATCGAGAGAGCGATCATTTTATGCACAGACGGGATCATTCACCGCCATCATCTGCCGCCGAGCATCAAGCGCGATGATACAGGCTCCGGGAAAAAATTCCGTGGAAAACTCAACGAAACATTGGCAGCCATAGAAATAGAACTTCTTCTTGAAGAACTCAGACGTTCCCATGGGAATATGGCCAAGGCGGCCCGCGCTCTCGGCATAACTGAAAGGACAATGGGATTAAGAATTGCGAAATACGGCATCGATATCAATTCTTTCAAAAACAATCCTACATCTATGTAGGTCAGATCTATTATCATACCTTTTGGTAGCCTTGCATAATGTAAATATCTTACCACGTTGAAATCATACAATATTCATCTTCATAATCTTATGCTAATTCGGATAAGAATGCTTAATGATATATATTTTAATTCTTTTTTGTCTTTTATTAACGCTAACAATATTCTCCGATATCTGCATCCAAAGCTATCATTATCAACTTATTATATTTTTAATTTATTGTTTTTATTTGCATTAATACCTGCAGAAACTATTGGTTCATAGGTTTGGCACACTCTATGCCATATCATAAATCATAGATCGAAATCATAATTGGAAAGGGTAAACGGAAAATAGTTTATTCGTAAAAAGGAGGTCAGGTATGAATGAAAAGATGACAGAAACAAAAAGCTCCCCACTAGTCAAACCTACGCTTGGTTTGATGGGCGCGACCATGAATGCAATGGCATTGATTGCACCCGGAGCGTTTTTATGGATTACTTATCAAATGCAGGCTGCCGCTACCGCGCCCAGCGGTGCATCGGTGGCAAGCGATATCTGGGCGGGAATCGTGGTTGCCTTGATTATTTGCTTTCTCACAGCCCTTTCCTATTCGCAATTGGCGAAGATTTATCCGGAAGCGGGATTTGCCAGCGTTACTTATTTTGCGGAAAAGGCTTTCCTCGACAATGCGGGAATAAAAAGAGCGGCTCCCAATTCAATGGCTCGCCTCTCCAAGCTGGCGACGGGCTGGGCCGCACATTTGTTTTACTGGGTCTATCCGGGTGTCATGGTGGCCATGTTCGCCACAATGATCGGGTATATCTATACCCAATTCTCCGGCGGAACCTTATCCAATATTTCTCTGACTGTTGTTGCGGTTATCATTGCAGTAGTCATCGGATATATTGCCTACCGCGGTGTGACCGGGTCCACCATGACCTCCATTTGGATCAATATAATACAGCTGGTTACGCTCGTTATTTTCAGCGGCCTGGCTATCTTTTACCGGCTGGGAAACCCGCAGGGAGCTACTACATGGGCATTCAGCAGCGGATGGGATATCATCATGCCGCATTCGCTCAACGGCGTCCTTGTCCAATCCACTCTTGCCATCCTTATATTGGTCGGTTTTGAGAGCTGCACGGCTCTGGCTGCTGAAACCAAGGAACCGTCGAAGAATATTCCGAAGGCTATCATCATTTCTCTGATTGTTCAGGGTCTGTTTGCCTATCTGATCGAATATTTTGCCGCGGGCACCATGATCAGTGAAAAACTGATAAACGGCAGCGGCAAGGCTCTTACTACAGGAATGGCCGCCGCGGCCGCTTCTTCCGCGCCCATCGGCGATCTGGCAGTGCTTATAGGCAACAATGTGCTCCCCGGCATAGGATTCGGCCTGATGATCACCATGGCGGTTACAGTGGTAATCGCGATCATTGGCACGACCCTGAGCTGCATGAACACAGCTATCCGCGTGAGCGCGGGCATGGCCGGAGACCGCGAATTGCCGAACATGATGGGTTTCATCCATCAGAAATTCAGTACCCCGCATGTGGCTGTTGGCGCCATGGTTATCGTTTCTTCAGTCATTGCGGCGATCGGCGTGCGGTCGGTAGTGGGACTGACCGGTATCACACTGGCTTCCAACTTTGGAACCTTCGTGCTTTACGGCCTAACCTGTGTGTGGACCGTCATCGCCTTCAAAAAAAGAGAAGATTTCAGCATTCTCAAGCACGGCCTTATTCCGGTGTTGGGCGTCATCGGCAATGTGATTATGGTTGTTGCCATCGTTTATCTGTACTCCATAGGCAACGCCGATTCCAAGGCCGAAGTTGATATTTGTTTCCTCATTGCCGGAGCCTGGGCGCTTATCAGCCTTGCCTACGTGGCCATTACAAACGTGAAGCGGTCATACAGCATGAAAATGATTTCCGCCATGATTCGTCCTGATATGTTGAATGTCCTGGTGGATATCCTGAAAGATGAAGAGCTCATCATGGGGATGACCGTGACCAAAATAAAGGGATTCGGCAGGCAGAGAGGTGAAAAGGACAAAGACGCGGAACCTATCAACGACAGGATTTCCTTCATACCCAAGGTAAGGGTTGACCTCGTGGTAAATGACTGGGATGTCCCGGGTGTTATGGATGTCATGCGCGACGCTCTTTTCACCGGCAATGTGGGAGATGGTAAGATCTTTGTCGTCAATGCTCAAGATGCCATGAGAGTCCGCACAGGTGAAAAAGGGGTTTATGCCCTCTAATCGAATAATACTATAAATGAGACAAAGGAGAATCGTGATGAAAAGAATAGAAGCTATAATAAGGCCTGATAAGGTCGGGGGCGTGTTTACCGCGTTGAAAAAGATCGGCCATCCGGGCGTGATGATTTCCGAGATCGAAGGCCATGGCAATCAGGAAGGTCTGAAACTACAGGTGCGCGGCAATACCTATAAGGTGGACATGGTTACCAAGGCAAGGCTCGAGGTGATTGTAAAGGAAAATGAAACAGATGCCATCGTCAACGCGATTCGCAAGGCGGCTTATACCGGTGAAATCGGGGACGGGAAAATATTTGTCCATCCGGTGGATGACGCCATGCGGGTCCGCACCGGTGAACGGGGCGAGAGCGCGGTATAACCATAGGGTGGGGTAATCTTATGGAAATGAATAAATATGACAGCAAAGAAAACATATTGGAGCGTTGCGTGTCTGATTGTGAGAGAACAGTCATTATTCAAGCTCTGATGAAAACTAAAGGCAATCAAACAGCCGCAGCAATGATGTTGGGAACAACAAAGCGTATCCTGACATATAAAGTTAATAAATACGGGATTGATTGTAAACAATTAAAGGAGAATTTTGTCAAATGAAAAAGATTATAAAAAAGTTGAGTGCCTATATCCGCTCAGGCAATCTATGGAAAATTATGTAAACGCAAAACAAGAAGCGAATTAGTCGTTTTTAGAGAATGCCCGTTTTTTAAAGGCGAAAATATTAACTTTAATTAAAAAAGGAGAAAAGAATGAAGAGATTTTGGTTAGTTTTATTGTCACTGGGGCTTGTTACGGCCTTCAGTATGTCGGCCTTCGCGGTTGATGTCAAAGTCGGCGCCGATTACAATGTCGGCGGATTGTATTTAAACAAAATCAGTTTGGCTGATGATTCCGGCTCTCCGAATCCCAGCACAGCCTTTTTCTTTCAGGATCTGCGCGTGGGAGCGGATTTTATCGTATCCCCCAGCCTGAAACTGGTAACTCAATTCGACGCGATGGAAAGAATCTGGGGCGGGGCGAGGGCAAATATCGGCGTTTCGGATCCAAACGGTCCGGGAACATTGGCAGAAGCCGAAAATATATCCTTCCGGCAGGTTCATGTTGATTATACTTCGCCCATCGGTTTGTTCAAGGTCGGTTATATGGAGGATTATACATTCGGGACCGTTTTCGCAGATAACAGCACCGGCGCTACCGCGGGCCAGATTCAATATTATCTACAGAGAGGACCTTTTACCGGCATCCTGGGTTATGCCAAGGAAGTAGACAACAGCTATAGCGCTGTCAGTTCCGGTTCCTGGTACTGGCTTAACAGACTCAATGCAACAAAGACCGACAGAGACTTGGATTCATATAGAATTGCCGGTATTTACAACTTCAAGAACGGTGAAGCCGGGGCTCTTTTCCTGTGGAATCGTGACGCGACCTGCAGAGGCAACGCATGTGGTTCTTACCTGTCAAACATATACGTGATAGACCCTTATGTCAAAGCCAAGATCGGTCCCGTCGATTTGCAGGCGGAAGCCGAGTACTGGTTTGGCGACGCGAAAAAATATGAAGGTTACGTTACCAACGCAACAAATGTTTCCGTTAACGCTCTGAGCCTCTTTGTTGATGCCACCGCTACCTTCGGTATGTTTTATGTTGGCGGCTCTGCAGCTTACCTCTCCGGCGATGATCCCAATACCAGCAATAAAATCGAAGGTGGGATCAATAATGGCGGTGTTGATTGGGAGCCCTGCCTGATTTTGTTTAACGCGGATTTATACTACTGGACGGGATACCTGTATGGCAATAATAACTCTGTTTTTGACAGCACCATGTCCAACGCCTGGTTTTTCCAGGGCAGAGCCGGTATGAAACCAACTTCAAAGTGGGATATTCTGCTGTCGTTATCCTACGCGCAGGCCGACAAGAAACCGGCAGGTTTTACGGGCGGGACCTACGGTACGGAAGTTGATCTCACCGCTACTTACAAACTCACCGACAACCTGTCTTATATGGTGGGCGGCGCTTATCTCTTTACCGGTGATTACTTCAAGGGTACCGGCGGAAGCAACCAAGTTGATGATGACTACATGCTCATCAACAAACTGACCCTCAGCTTTTAATGTAATCCTTGTTAAACTTCTTACCCCCCGGGAGGATTGGGTAACCTCCCGGGATTTTTTCACTGAAGCACAAATTTTAGAAAACTAGAAAACACATGCAGACAAATACAGATAATAAAGGGAAATATAAATGAGATCATATGTTG
>JBEKJX010000231.1:0-6072 GCA_050011015.1 Smithella sp. | reverse complement strand
TATAGGTTACTTCGTCTGGCTTAACAGCAGCAGCCTTCATTTCTTCCAGAACCTTCCGTGCTTCCTCATATGAAGGAGCCTTGGACATAAGCGTATTATAGGTTACTTCGTTTGGCTTAACAGCAGCAGCCTTCATTTCTTCCAGCAGAAGCAGCGCATCGCTAAATAAAGATGCTTTGTTCATTAATATATTGTGAGAATAAATATCTGGAGGGGTACGTAAAGCAATCGCCATCTCAAGAAATAACTTACCATCATCGAAAGAGGTTGCATTTTTTATTTGATCTGCAAAATAGCCAACAGAATAAGGGAAGCCTGCATTTTTTTTATCCAAATCATTTTGGTAGAGTTGATTAACAAGACTATTAATCGATTGAGTATTGCATGAAGGCCATACTACTTTTTTATTGTCATCTAAATATACTTCTTCTGTATTAATATAATCCCCTTTATATACAATAAAATTTAAATCTGTTTGGGTAGAATTAATTTTTTCAATAGCATCTATCCAGTCTGAGGTATATATATTACGGAGCTTTTGATATCTTTTACAAAATTCTTTGATTTTTGAAGAAAGATACTTTGATTTGTTAATTTCAAAATTCTGTTGATGGTAATGACATTTTAATCCTAATAATATTGTAGCTGCCAATACATCTTCGGGGGCTTTTGATGTTCTTAATTTATCAAATCGAAACCTCATCGTCTGCAAGTCAAGAAAAATTGATCCTATATTGCCATCAAAGCTTTTCCAATCAAGTTTTTTTATTACTGAATTATCAACATCTTTTTTTAGTTGCTGTACTCCAGTCTTATCAATTTTTTGGATTTCGACCATGTTTTCAGGATCAAGGAAGAGCAAGTTCATGTCACGGTCAAGTGATACCCGTAATCTGGCATATTCCGGACCTGTCCTGCAAGTTGCCAAAATTTTAATTTTTTGTTCTAGTAGCAACCCTAGAAAAGCGTTTGTGATGTCTTTATGTTTAACATAGTTATCATCGAGATCATCAAAAAAAGCGATGGTTTTATCCGGATTGATACTTGAGGGCAAAATCAAGNNNNCTGAAATGAGCAGTATTTGCCAACCGATAACTTCTTTAAGGCTTTCAAGTACTGATCGAGATTTACCCGCAAGAGGATTTCCAGTTACTAACAAAACAGGTTTCTTATTTGTAAAAAAAGATTTTATCTTTTCATCGACTGTATTTCTTCTATAATAGTATTGAGGATAATAGTTGTGATTTGCTCGATAGCCCATAATTGCTATGGGATCGACATCAGATCCCGTCGGCAAAACGCGAAATACATTTGATGTAGGTATAGGAAGAGGCTGAGAATTAAAAGTTTTTTTTAGAGTTTTTTCAATCCTGGTTTGGTCATTAATTTCTCTAGTCATTATGATCTCTCTCGCTAATTAAATTATCCTGTTTTTAACTCATCATAAGATTTCTGAGCATCATAAGATATGCTTCTTTTTCTTTGAGAAACTCTAAGATTGAACTGTTAAGCTTTGAAATATATTCTGCATTATCTGACTGATTAAGGCAGGCTTTATCAAATAAATTGTATATATCGTAAATACGATTTTCTAAAACTTTACTCTCATCTCGTCCATCAATTTCTGGGAATAAATGAGTCATAGAGGTATTAAAATTTTGTACTTCTGCACTAAGCATATTAATTCTATTAGTCCCATTTTCGCGATCACTGATTATTCCATAAATAGCATCTAGCTCTCTTGCAATTTTTATATAAGCATTATGTCTTAATTGGGTAAATGTGAGTTCTCTATTGAATATAAATAATCGATAATATAAGAAAAGAAGTACACAAACATTGGCTAACGCCAAAATTGGGCCAACAGTCCCACCAATAAATTGAGCGAAACAAGTCCAATCATCAGGGGTTTTTGATATGCTATGCCCATGGAAATAAATTATATAAAGATAAATTGGTATAAGAGATAATACGAAAATGATTATCGAAGCAATAATATAAAAATTTCTTTTTTTTTCTTTGGGAAAATAGTTTGTTCCGCTTAATGGCATGAAACCAATTAATCCTCTCGAAATTAACTCGTGTTTAATAGGAAATTGTTTCTAAGATAATCCTTAATAAAAATGGCGTTGTATGTCAATTAAATATTGATTACAGTTGAAAGAGAGTAACGTTCCAAAGCTGAGCCACGACTACTGGCGGCTGGCTCACGAATGCAATCTGGACTCTCAAATTTCATATCTCAACCGAAATCTCAAGGGGCAGTGGCCGTTGACTCCAGCGCGTTATTAGGCAAACCGTCTATAAAAACTAGGAACAACAGCGCCCTATTTTTCTTATCCTAGTAGATATTTATTTTTTATTAATTGTGACGCATGATACAATTTCTTAGAAACATTGCAACTATTAATTGGATCATCATCCCGAAAGTCTGAGAGCCGCTATTAAAAAGATTGATGGACTCAAAATATCAATTAGTATAATTTTAGCATAATCTGCAGGATTGAAAAAGCAATTGACTGTTTTAAGAAAAAATTCCTCAAAAGTATGATCAAATCATTTCCTATGTTTTTTGGGACACATTTTAATCCCTGATAGCCTCTTTTTATCAAAAAAACTGTCCCAGTAAATAATAAATAATATCAATTACTTGTGTTTGATTTAGTCGAAACTTTGTAGTAGTATTCCTTCGGAAAGAAGGAATCTGTATCATTGCCGTGCAGAAATCCGAAGGTAAATACAATGGTCGGGGTGGTGACTTCTCAAAGGAAAAGGCGCAACATTTATCCCGGTTGGCACATGGGAGGGGTAACAGGCAAAACGTAAAGAAATAAAGCAGATAAGCAATAATTTATTACGAAAAAGGCTGAACTCTGACTTCAGATATGCTATGGATCATGAAGCACGGGTAATGACTGTGCGCTTTAAATCACGCGTGTGGAATCGGGAGGTATTTTCAAATTGAAAAACATCATCACAACACTCAACGAATTTGACGGGTCTGCCCTGCTCAGACAGAGAGGAATCCCTGTCGTGGACAGTATTCTGGCAAATAATTATCAGGAAGCGGAAGCCGCCGCCCAAAAACTTGGCTTTCCGGCAGCGCTCAAGATATGTTCGGAAGCCATACCCCACAAGACCGAACGGGGCGGAGTCGCCCTTAATATAAAGGATATATCCTCCCTGGGAAAAGCCTTCCGGGAGATGAGCCATAAATTTTCCGATGTTCCCGGCGCGGCTTTCCTGGTGCAGAAGATTGCAAGGCCGGGCACGGAGCTGATCCTGGGAGCAAGGCGCGACGCGGTTTTCGGGCCGGTGGTTCTCGCGGGCATCGGCGGCATATTCACCGAAATTTTCCGTGACACGGCTCTCGATCTTGCACCGGTGGATTCTACAATCGCCCGCGCGATGCTGGGGCGCCTCAGGGGAGCGGCGCTTCTTAATGGCTACCGCTCGCAGGAGCCTCTGGATATTGCCGCCATCGCCGACGCCATTGCCGCGCTCTCGCGGCTGATAACCGAACGTCCCGACATTCTAGAAATCGATGTAAACCCCTTCATCGCTTATCCTGACGGGGCCGTCGCGCTGGACGCCCTGGTGCGGCTTTCCGGCAGCCATTCGAAGCCTGTCCGGAAAAGTCCCGACCCCGCGACAGCAGCTCCGTTTTTCAATCCGGCATCCATAGCCGTTATCGGCGCTTCACGAAGTCCCGGCAAAGGCGGAAACATCATTTTGCGCAACCTGCAAAAAGCCGGTTTCAAGGGCGCGATTCATCCCATAAATCCAACGGTCAGGGAAATCCTGGGCATGCGTTCCTATCCCAAAGTATGCGATGTGCCGACGCCGGTGGAACTGGCCATGATTGTGATTCCCAAAAGCGCGGTGCCGGAAGCCCTGCAGGATTGCGAGACCAAGGGCGTCACCAACATTATCCTGAGCACGGGCGGTTACTCGGACGCGGGCGATGCGGGCGCACAGGAGCAAAAAGCCATTATCGAACAGGCTCAAAAAGCGAATATCAGGATTATGGGACCCAACAGCATCGGCACTCTCAATCCTTCCGCCGGCATGGCGACTTCCATCGTGGGACTTGAGCCTATCAAGACAGGCGGCGTGTCGATCATCGGCCAGTCGGGAGTTTTTTCGTCAGGCTGGGCGCGATGGATCGCGGACACCAGGCCCTTCGGGCTGTCCAAGGTGGCCTGTATCGGCAACAAGGGAGACATCAACGAAAGCGATCTTCTGGAATACCTGACCGATGATTCGGCGACTTTAACGATCGGCATGTATCTGGAAGGCGTCATTGATGGACGGCGTTTCATCAGGGCTGCCGATAAAGCCTCTAAAAGGAAACCGGTGGTGGTCATGAAAGCGGGCCGCAGCGAAGCCGGAGCGGCGGCCATAGCTTCACATACAGGGTCGCTGGCCGGATCGGACGCGGTATTTAACGCGGTCTGCCGCAGAACAGGCCTCGTGCGGACGCATAATCCCGATGCCTTCTTCGATACATTATCCGCTTTTGAAACGCTCCCTTTGCCGCGGGGAAACCGCATGGGCGCGTTTTCCATCACGGGCATGGGCTGCGTCGCCGCGACTGATGCCGCGGAGGAATACGGCATTGTTCTGCCGCGTTTAACCCCCGCCACTCTCAAGAAACTGGGAGAGGTAATTCCTTCATGGGCCCCGGTGCGCAATCCCATCGACACCTGGTCCGCCATCGAGCAGCATGGTTCGAGAAAGACCTCGGCCCATATTGCCCGGTGCATGCTGGATCAGAAGGACATAGATGCTTTATTGATTATTCTTGTTCTCATGCCGGAAAGCATGTTCGATATCGCGGAAACATTTACCGAAATTATCGGCAATCATCCGGACAAGCCTGTTTTCGCCAGCTACTATGGCGGCACAGCCAGGGAAATCGCCCACATCCACGAAGGATTTGCCGCGCTGGGCGTACCCTGTTATCCCACGCCGGAACGCGCCATGTTCGCGTTCGGATGCATGGTGGAATACGCGCGGCACCGCGGCATCATCCGAAAGCAACCTTAAATTATCAGCAGGCGCTTGTTGATCGGCATCATGTTGATTTTGTAATTCAGAGAGCGGACACAAGACTTTAAATGATGACTGTTTTTAAAATAATTGACATGCAAACGGAAGTTCCCTATATTTCATCTGTTATAAAAGAAGTGCGCTGAGAAGGGCATAATTTATTGCAAAAAAGGATTTTTCGTGACACCCGATGCAACAGTTATAATAAGAGCAAAAGACAAAGGGAAAACCATTGAAAATACGCTTAAAAGCTTACGTTTACAAACAGTTCCCTGCTTCATAACGGTTATCGATTCCGGTTCAAGCGATAACACGGTTGAGATCGCGCGAAAATACGCTGACAACGTCATTGAAATTTCTCCATCACAATTTTCCTATGGAGGAACACTCAACCTTGGATCCGAAAATGCAAAAACCGAATTTATATTTGCCATTTCCGCGCATTGCGTCCTGACAAATCCTGAATGGATTGAGATGTCTCTTGCCCAATATAAGCGTGATGACGTCGCGGCCACCAACGGCACTTCGCGATCGCCATATGGAGAACCCCTTATTGAAACGTGGTTCCAGACAATAGATGATGTCAAGGCATTTCCGCGATGGGGTTTCTCGAACCATGCTTCCTCGTGGAGAAAATCCGTATGGTTAAAACATCAGTTCCACGAAGACTTGAACGCCTGCGAAGACAAAGAATGGAGTTGGAGAGTCCTGGCGGATGGACATACGATCGCATACCATCCGGACCTTCTCGTTATTCGCCCTCTTCCAAAATTCAAAGAATTGCTGAACAAATATCAGCGCGACGCGTCGATCATGGTTCAAATGGGCGGCTTTAAACCAATTAATTTTCGCAATATGCTTCGCTTCGTCCGGAAAGTTCCAATCAAATTCGACCGCGTTCCCCGATATTGGATGCACATAAGCCCCAAAGGCATCGCAACGTATATATGTCAATATAAAGGTGAACGAACGGGCTGGAAACTACTGCAACAAGGACAAAGCCAAATACCGCCATCGGCG
>JBEKJX010000230.1:0-5016 GCA_050011015.1 Smithella sp. | reverse complement strand
CGTCTGATAAAATGAGGTTGATGAGTCTTGCCGGGTGAGCGATTTGTGCAAAGCCTCCGCCCTTTACCTTGGAGAGATGTTTCCTGACGCAGTTTATCTCATCAATAGAAGCGCCCGACGCAAGCAGAATCCCGGTTGTTTGCCTCTTGTCTTCAAGGCTGATTCCGTCTGCGGGCAGGCAGAACAGGGATGATCCTCCGCCGGAGATAAGGTTAATGATGAGGGTGTGTTCGTCAGCTGTGTCCGCCATCTTTGTCAGGATGCGGGTGCCCTCCAGGCTGTTTTCATCGGGAACAGGGTGGCCTGCTTCCATGACTTGAATTTTCCGAAGATTCAGACCGTGTCCGTATTTTGTGATAATAAATCCCTCGGATAGGTCATCTCCGATGATGCTTTCCACGGCTGAGGCCATGCTGGCCGATGCCTTACCTATGCCAAGGATAATTATCCGTTTATAGCGCGAGAGGTCTTCCGAAATGCTTGTAGCCTGTCCGTGAATGACCAGGATACTGCCGTCCTTTTTTACCCGCGAGTGAATCAGACCTGCCGGATCAACCTCACGGACAGCATCCCAGTATATACTTGCCAGGTCTTTAACAGGGTTCACGGTATTCCTCTCGGGTTCAATGTCTTGTGCATTATCAATGACTGCTTGTAATGGTAGCATAAAATTGAAAATTTGAAAGACATTGATTTCAGGAATAAGCGCTTACTGAATTCAGCATGTCCGGCATAGATAACCTGATTTCCTGTTACTGCTGCAGCGCATCATCATATTTCTTTTGCAGACCCTCCGGCGGATCGGCGCGTTTCATAGTCCCGATATTGATAAATACTCCGCCCTGCTCACCCGTCGCGGCAAGCTTGCCGTTAACCGTAAATTCCATATTGGCGATCCAGCCTGACGAGTCGAATTTCTCCATCCAGATACTGCCAATGACCTGATCATGCATTTTGATCGGCCGCTTATAATCTAAATGCGTATGGCTGAGAATAGGCACAATCAATTCCGCAGTAAGTTTTTGCAGAGGGTAGTGAATGTCAAGGAACTGGAGCCGCAAATCCTCCATCCAGCGTACATAAGAGATGTTGCTGACGATACCCATAAAATCGATGTCGTATGTCTTAACCGTAATGGGCAAATCAATATTAAGCGTTCGTTTTTGTATCATACAGCCTCCTTTGAATCGTTTAAATATTCTAATCCAGATAAAATTTAAACTCGATTTCACACTTACCATTCTGATGCATTAAACAACCGTTAATTTCGGGAGTCATTTCATATTTCACGCCAAGACCATCAAGCCAACCCTGCACTCTCATTACAATCCCACATTGGTACAAATCTATAAAACCAAATTTACTAACGCCGTCATGAGCAAAACATTTATGAAACCCGCCTTTGAAGACATTTTTTTCAGGAAAACCGTAGTACAGTTTCATGAATTCCGGCTGTATTAATTTATAGGTTGTATCGATTATCTCTTTCAATTCTTCAAAGGTGGTAATGACAGCATCTTTCTGTTTGCCCATCAATTTCAGTATTCTTTTTATTTCAATACCAGCCATTGCTTTTACAGTACCTTTATTTATCGCATTAGCTTTTTCTGCACCTAATTCCTGCATAACATTTCCAAACCACATGGCATCATGAGTCATCCAATTCTTGGAAAAGAACTCTCTGATTTCCTTTTTATCAAGCTGATCCATTAAATTCATAGCACCCTCCAATTTTTATACTGTTGATAGTAAAATTACACACTTTATTTAGTTTTATTAATAATGATTTGTGAAAGTATCACTACAGCCATTGCCTGCATCAGACATACGGTATATTAGAATATTTATATTAGAATATACATTCTACAATAATGCATGTCAAGATATTTATAATGCAGGGGCAAAAAGAGGAAATCAATGATAAGAATCAGTTGATGAGTATGGAAAAAATCGGCATTACATATCCGAATATCATTTTGCTTTTTCTATCACAGCTTTATACGTTTTACGGATAAGATCAGCAATGGATTTTGGAGGTATTTTGTTTTCCTGCATGTATCGCCTCAGGATTCCCATAGGGGCGTCATGGACGGCAAAAATCACCCGATCGATATTCTCTTTGGTGATGCGACCGAATTGCTTTTTTGTAAATACGGTTATGCCTTCATGTAGATCTTCTTCCAGACGCCGGGCGCGTTTTTGTAAATCTTTCGGCCATTCGCCGGAAGTAAGATCATTGATTCGGTATAGTAGCATGACACAGGCTTCGTTCGGATGACTGCGAGCCCATTCAATGCAGAAAAGCGTGGCCTGAAGTCCGTCCGTCTGAAGAAATTTCAACCATTCGCTTTGAAATGATTCAATAATATTCAACCATAATTCGGCAATAAGCGCGTCCCGCGAGGGAAAGCGATGATAAACAGAACCGATCGGCGCGGTGACCCGTGTTGCCAGTCCCGCAATTGTCAGAGCGCCAAGGCCTTCTTCGGCTATTATTTGTATTGCCGAGTCGATGAATTCTTCATTATTAAAATATGCTTTGCGTCCCATAAATAATTAATCGAATATAAATTCTATTATGTCAAGATTATTTATAGAGATAATTGCACAGATTAATTTACTACGATAAGCAGTCCGGAAACGGGTTTGAAAATATTATGAGAAAGGATAAAATATATTTTATAAATAATCCATCTCTTCAATTAAGATGTCGGTTTGTTAAATTTCGCAAAAATCCAGTATGGCACGCCGACCGGATTAAGTTTTGTATAATCTTTTATCGACAAAATGTAATCTCCAAGCTTCTTGATTGATTCTCCGGGTGTGTCAACAAATTCCACGCCCGCCTCATAAGATTTGCCCTCCAAGATGGCTTTACACCATAGCACTTTTCCGAAAACGATTACATTTTCTTTCGAATTCTTTAATGTTAAATCTATTTTAAGATAGGTGTCGACAGGCAAAAGAACATTGCCTTGAATTCTTGTACCGGATATGGAAATATCTTCGCTGTGGTTATAGATGATTTTTTCTTTAGGAGGATTTGCTATTTCGGAGAGGATCGTTATGGTTATGTCGTTCTCTTCCTTGAGACGTTCCGGGTCCCTTTCGACCTTCTTTGACAGTCTATCCTTCTTTTGTTTTCCATTCTTCAGCCGTTTAGTCTTTATTTCTTCGTTCATTGACCTGCCTCCAGAATGTATAACATGTTAAGTTAAAATTCTGTCAATTTATTTGTCCCCGAACAAACTTGACTTGACCGGACTTGACGTGACATACTTATGACCAATCAAGTCTTATCCCCCTTGATTCAATCTTTTTTATCCTCCATTTTCCTAGTTTCAGCCGCCTCAACAGGTTTTTTTTCCGGCTCTTCAATTTTCTTGGCCTCTGCCGCCTCTTCAGGCTTCTTCTCTGGCTCTTCCATTGCTTTTTTGAAACCCCTGATCGCTTTGCCAATGCTTCCTCCCAATTCGGGAAGCTTTCCGGGCCCAAAGATAATCAGGACGATAATCAAAATGATGATGAGATGCATCGGTTGAAAAATTCCTTCAAACATTGATTTACCTCCTGAATCTATTTTATTTTTATTATAACATATAAACCTTAGAAATTATATTAAATTAAATTTCCAAAACATTGCTTCTCATTAGGGGAGCATATGAAGAAGCATATTGCGTTAATAATTTCTTTTGCTACGAATTGATATGCTGAATTCGCAGGCAAGCAAATCCCTTCGCGTAATATGCTAAGAGATAAGCGAACGAATATTGAATGGTTTCATTCCCTAAGAATCAAAAGCTCTCCGCAGATTGCTGCAGAAAGCTTCAATAAGGTTTTCATTTACACAGAGCCGTTTTTATCACTTTTTGATTTGCGCTTAAGCCATGCTCTCGCATCATCGGCATCAGTAAACCATTTTATTGGTATTCCGGCGTTTTTCGCCGTATATTCATGAAATGACCGTAAATTCGCATTCTCCGGAATGTCCAATAAGACCATGTTAATATTATGAAAAAATGAAGGGGATTCTGTGACGCGAAAATATGTATCTGCATAGCCGGTGCGTCCCTTTGCCATGCGGATATCACATAACACATTTCTGGCGTTTATTGAGTTGGCGATAGTCCGTACTTCGTTCCTTAATTTTACTATAGAATCATTTGTCAATTTTCCTGTAACGACAACTTCGACAATTCCCTCATTCACAGATGTCGAAATGTTATATGTTGACTTACTTCCCATTTGTGACCTCCTTTTGCCTTATAGGAATACGGGAAAGGCTTGTATTAAATAGCCGAAACTTATAATACTCATTCAAGATAAAATTATCAATACCCGAAAGAGGGATATTTTAATCTCTTCGGGTCCAATTCCCCGTTGCTTGCAGCGGGGAAATTCATTTGCCGGTTGTAATGGTTTATCGGCTATTTTATAAGAAAGGCAATAATTTAAGTAATTTGAAGTGTAAATCGGGATCTTCTATTTACTATAATAAACTGGATTTAATGTTTGCATGAAGAAGGGGATAATGTCGATGTAATAAAAGAGGCACGGGGGAGGATCCTCCCTCGTGCCTCTTTTAACAGAGCAGCTTTTTTATTTAAATGATTATTTTGCTGCAGGTGCTGCTTCTTCCATTTTCTTCTCTTCTGCTTTCTTTGCTTTCTTTGCTTTCTTCATTTTCTTAACTTTCTTTTTCTCTGCTTTCGCAGGAGCAGCTTTTTCTGCCGCGGGAGCAGCAGCGGGAGCGGCAACAGGCTCAGCCGCCATAACGGTGGTGCAAAATGCGAAAACCAATGCGATAACAAACAATCCTAAACGCTTCATCTTAAAATCCTCCTTTTAAATCACTTTTTTATTTTAATACAACCCCTTAAATTTAAGGGACTCCAACTATACTACAACTATTTTTTATCTGAAGTTGACTTTACTTCAGACGGTTTAACTTCTTTTTTCTTTAAAGTGACCTTGGCCACTCTCGACGCTATCAGCTTGCCATCCTTTTCCGTGTAG
>JBEKJX010000229.1:0-5038 GCA_050011015.1 Smithella sp. | reverse complement strand
CACAGCCAGATAAATAATGAAGTTCGATTCAAACCAATTGAGCTGCTCACCCTGTTCCAGCATTGTTTGTAAAGCGCCCAAACCGCACGTCAGGAAAATTAATCCAAAAACATCTACTTTCCCGGTTTCGCGAACAAGAAAATGCGGGTCTTCAATAAAACGCATAATCATAAGAATATTGATTATGCCAATAGGCACATTTATGTAAAATATCCACGGCCAGGAATAATTGTCCGTCAGCCATCCTCCAAGAGTCGGTCCCAGAGCCGGACCCAGAACAACTCCCATTCCATAAATTCCCATCGCCATTGCCTGTTCTTTCGGAGGGTATGTTTCTCTGAGGATGGATTGCGTAATGGGAATCAGCGCGCCGCCGCCAATGCCCTGAATAATTCTAAATACGACCATCGAGGGAAGATTCCAGGCAATTCCGCAAAGCATGGATGCTCCCGTGAATATCAAAACCGAGAAAATATAAAAATTCTTCCTGCCAAAACGCGAACTCAGGAAAGCAACGATCGGCATGATGATAACATTGGAAAGAATATAGCCTGTCGATACCCAGGTAATTTCTTCCACGGACGCTCCCAGCGACCCGCGCATGTGCGGCATGGCAACGTTGACAATACTCATATCGAGCGCTGACATAATCGTGCCCATCATTACTGTAAAGGTGATCAGCCATTTGTGTGTGCGATGTTGTTCTTCCATTAGCGCTCTACTTGATGGAAAGTTTTGTGCCGGTTGCACGGCTCACGTCAACAGTAGGAATAACGGATAATCCCGGCCAAAGCGGATGATTGGGATCGAATTTGGAGTCCAGCGTGATTTTAACAGGAATTCTTTGCACGACTTTTATAAAACTGCCGGTGGCATTTTCCGGCGGCAGCAGACTGAAGATGGAGCCTGTTCCGGGCTGGAGACTATCTACGTGACCCTTGAACTTGATGGAAGGATAAGCGTCAACCTCGATTTCCACCGGCTGCCCGACAGTCATTTTGGCAATCTGTGTTTCTTTGAAATTGGCAATGACCCAGATATCTTCCTTGACTATGGAAAGCAGAGCCTGGCCGGGCATGACATATTTTCCGGGATCGACATTCTTCATGGCAATCAGACCGCTGACCGGCGCAGTAACCACTGTGCGCGTCAGATCCAACCGGGTTAATTTATTCAGGGATTGAGCTTCCTTAATTTTGAAGGATTGCGTTGTCGTTTTTGTTTTGGCGGATTGAAGCGCAACCTCAGCCTCGGCTACGGCGGCTTCAGCCGCCCGCTTACGGGCGACAGCCACTAACCAGCGGGAATGAAACTGATCATACTCATTCTGGGAAACGGCTTCTTTGTTGAGCAGTTTTTCGTAGCGCTGCAGCTCTTTGAGAGCCAGATCTTCCTCATTGACAGCAACATCCAGGTTGGCTCGCGCTCTTACGACCCCTTTTTCTTTTTCGACAATAACTGCCTTGAGTTCGTTCTCTTCCGAATCCAGCCGGGAAAGGCTTTGACTGCTTTCATCGAAATGATTGAGATAATCCTGCTGGTAAATTTCCAGCAATGGTTTTCCTTGTTCGACGTATTGATTATCGGTAACAAAAACATTGGTTACCCGGCCTTTTATCTCGGCCGCAATCGGCACGATGGTTCCCGACACAATAGCATCATCGGTGCTTTCGTGAGAGAGGGAATGAATAAAGTAAATCATTCCATAAATGACCACTGCCGTTATCGCTGCGATAGCAAAAATTCTAAATCCCCATTTTTTCATATTTTCCGGTAGTCCCAATTCATTTTATTTATTTGCGATAGTTAACGTAGTTCAATGTTCCAAGGCGTTATTGATTGTTTAAATTATGGATGACCTGTTCCAGATATTTACGGATATTGAGCAGGTCATTTGCCTTAAAACCCTTACAAATACGATTACGATGCTGTAAAACGAATGGCGCAATATTTTCATAAAGAGCCCGTCCGCTTTGAGTTAAATAAATTCGATGAGCGCGTTTATCATTTTTATCGTTTCGTTTTACAATATAGTCTCTTTTGTCGAGCTGTTTAAGAATGCGTGTTATATTATGACGATCCTTAAAAGTTTTTTCACCAAGCTGACTTTGATTTATGCCTTCCTGCTCCTGCAGGCGAAATAAAACCGCCCATTGTTCAGGAGTCAAATCATATCCGGCGTCCTGAAAAGTCTGGCGCAATGCCGCAGATACCTGAGTATGGCTGCGATAGAGCCAAAAACCCAGAGATTCATCAGGAGAATAAATGGACTGTTTTTTTTTCATTTCCCGAACAACCTTTCCACAAATAAAAAATGACAGCAAAGTTGTTGTCATGACAACAAAATATATACGGTTGCCCGATTTGTCAAGAAATTTATTTCTGCCGAATAATTTAATTCACACTCTGCAATTGTCAATAGAAGCATAAATTAAGATTTTAAAAAACAAAGTCCTTGGAAAGCTATATTCACAGATCGTCCGTGCGCCTGCGATAGAATACCTTCGTCTTCTGGCAGTTTATAATAAACCTGCAAAATTCCGGTCTGCACCGGCATGACAACCGAATACAAAATTATCCTCCAAGGTATGCTTCTTTAACTCTTGGATTTCCCGTTAGTTCCTTTCCTGTGCCGGAAAGAACAATACGGCCGGTTTCCAGAACGTAGCCGCGAGATGCTATGTGCAGGGACATGTTGGCGTTTTGTTCGACGAGCAGAATGGTTTTCCCCGCCTGATTAATGTCTTGAATGATCTTGAAAATATCCCGCACAAGAACCGGCGAGAGTCCCATCGATGGCTCGTCCAGCAACAACATTTGCGCGTCTGTCATAAGTGCGCGGCCCACGGCAAGCATCTGCTGTTCGCCGCCGGACAGCATTCCGCCCTGTTGTCGTTTTCGTTCCCGCAGGCGCGGAAACAAGGAAAAGACATTTTCAAAATCTTTGGCAATCTGTTCTTTATCTTTACGTTGCCATGTGGCGATCTTTAAATTTTCCAGCACTGTCAGATTGCCGAAGATGCCCCTGCCTTCCGGTACGTGCGCGATGCCGGCGGCGACAATCTGATCGGCGGCAATATTTTTTAAATCCTTTCCTGAATAGGTTATGCTGCCGCTGTATGGAAAAAGACCGGAAATCGCACGAAGAATGGATGATTTTCCCGCGCCGTTGGCGCCGATAAGCGTTACAATTTCTCCCTTGCCGACTTCAAAAGAAATATCGTCAACCGCGCGAATACTGTCATAGGAAACGCGTAAATTTGAAACGGTAAGAATCCGGTCGGAGCCTGTCATAAAGCGACCTCCACACCAAGATACGCTTCCATCACTTTGGGGTTGTTTTGAATTTCCGCAGGCAATCCCGCCGCGATTGTCGCGCCGAAATCCAGCACTGCCAGCCGTTCGCAAATACCCATAACCAGCCGCATCTGATGTTCAATCAGAATGATCGTCACCGAAAAAGTTTTACGAATCCACCCGATAAATTCCATAAGCTGGATAATTTCATTGGGGTTCATTCCTGCAGCAGGTTCATCCAGAAGCAGGAGCTTTGGTCCTGTGGCCAGCGCTCTGGCAATTTCCAGGCGACGCTGTAAACCATATGGCATGTTTTTTGCTTTCTCACCGGCCAGCTCGTCTAGCTTAAAGATCGATAATAAATCCAGTGCCCGGTTTGTAATGCGTCTTTCTTCGGCGCGGAAACGTCCGATGTGCAGCAGTGCCTCCGCAGGTGTGTATGCAATCTGACCGTAGTGTGCAATGCGCACATTGTCCATAACGCTGAGTTCCTTGAACAGCCGGATGTTCTGAAAAGTCCGGGCAACGCCCCGCTTGGTGATTGCGTGGGGTGTAAGGCCCACAAGTTCCTGTCCTTCCATCTTGATGCTGCCCTCGGAGGCGCGATAGACGCCGGTGATTAAATTGAATACGGTAGTTTTTCCGGCTCCGTTGGGGCCGATAATTCCGACAAGTTCATGCGGCCGGATAATGAAATTGAAATCGGATACGGCGCAAAGGCCCGCGAAGCGGTGCGTCAGTCCGGATATTTCAAGGAGCGGCATCAGCGGCCTCCTTTTTCTTTTTCCGCCACAGTTTTTCCGTCACCAGATCACGAAGCGGCTTAAACAGGCGGGTCTCCCTCATGCCCATGATGCCGTGCGGACGATAAATCATCAGTAAAACCAGCATAAGCGGCATAAGCACCATCCGCCACACGCCCAACGGACGCAGGATTTCCAGCAATAGGGTATAAATGACCGCGCCTGTGATTGATCCCGCGATGGATGCGATGCCGCCCAGATAAACCATAATCAGAATATCGGTGGATTTAAGAATATCGAACATGCGCGGGTTGATAAACTGCAGCGCGTGGGCAAACAGTCCTCCGGTAATGCCCGCAAAGAAAGACGAAACGGCAAAAGCGATTATTTTAACCTGGCGCGTATTGACGCTCATCAGGTCGCTGGCGATTTCATCTTCGCGAATGGACAGAACACCGCGCCCGAAATTTGAATAAACCAGATTACGTATCACCCAGACGGACAAAACAGTCCAGAAAAATACCCACGGCAGTGTGGTGAGCTTTTCCATTCCCAGAAGGCCGCGCGGCCCGCCGACCGCGTCGATATTTTCCAGAACGGACTTTACAATCATGCAAAAGGCCAGGGTGACAATGGCCAGATAATCCCCGCGTGTCTTAAACGAAGGAATTGCCACCAGAAAACCGATCAACCCCGCGCCGATGCCGCCTGCCAGGATCGCCAGAGGAAAAAGAAAATTTTGAAAACCTGGCGGAAATACATGGACGGTCAAAAGTGAGGCTATGTAAGCGCCCACGGCCATGAAACCGGCATGGCCCACGGAGAATTCGCCCATGTAACCGTTGATTAAATTCAGACTGACGGTAAGGATGATGTTGATGCCTACGTAAATTAAAATCAGTTGAAGATATAAATCCAGAAATTCAAAGGTCGAGGCAGCCATGCAGAATCCCAGCCCCGCGATCATAAATCCAGGCCAGAAGTATTTGTAACCGGTG
>JBEKJX010000228.1:0-5076 GCA_050011015.1 Smithella sp. | reverse complement strand
AGGGTACTTATTCTCTACTAAACAAGGCTTAAGTAATTATCCTGCCCGTAGTTTTGAATAAATCACGTCAGGACGCAGCAAAATAATCTGGAGTTACTATGGAAAAAATACCTATTACCAAAGCTGGTTTTGAAAAATTGAAAAAAGATATCGAGACAATAAAGAATGTGTCCATTCCTGAAAATGTTCGCGATATTGAAGTCGCGCGCGCGCACGGCGACATTTCCGAAAACGCTGAATATTCCGCCGCCAAAGAAAGACAGTCTTTTCTCTATGGAAGGAAGCAGGAACTGGAAAATCAGCTCGCTTTGGCCAATGTTATTAATATAAAAGGGTTGACTACTGACAAAGTAGTTTTCGGCTGTTATGTCAGCTTGGAAGACACTGACAGTGGCGAAAAAATAAAATATCAACTGCTCGGCCCTTATGAATCCGACATCAATAAAAACAAAATTTCCGTGACATCTCCTATCGGCAAAGCCCTGATCGGCAAACGTATCGGTAATGAAATCAGCGTGCAAACACCAGGCGGTACGCGCAACTTTGAAGTCATTGACATTTCGATTGAAGAAGAAGAGTAGCTTTTTTCATTTAAACCTTTGCCTGAAATGATTTAATAGCCAGTTCAATTTCTTCCTTAACGATACCTTTGCTGTTTTCTAAAAATAGTTTCAGGCCGGACATCGCTTCTGAATTGCCTATGCGACCTAACGCCCAGGCGATCATGCTGTTAACACGCTCATCAGAATTTTCTTTAAAGGCACGGATGAGATCCGAGACATAAACCGGATTAAGACTGTTGCCCATAGCGCGGGCGACATTCATCTTCCAGCGCCAGATATCATCAGCAGACATATAAAACATATGCGGCCAGATTTTCTGCTCGAAATATTGTTTATCCATATGCAGCAGGCGGGAGAGGCCGAAATCCGCGGATTTGGTTAAAACACGGGGATTCCGGGGAGTTTCCTCTGTCATCCGGTTTATATTGCGGGGACAGACATTTTGACAGCGATCACATCCATACACGTACATGCCCATCGGTTCGCGTAGTTTAAGCGGAGTGAGTCCTTCGCCGAAATACGTTAAAAAAGAGATACAGCGGCGGGGATCAATTTTTCCGTCTCCTTTGAGGGCGCGGGTAGGACATGCCGCCACGCAGGCATTGCGACACCAATCGGGACAGCCCATGGCAACATCCGGTTGATCCGCGGTAAATTCATGATCAATAACAAGGGCAATGGGGAAAACAAATGAACTTTCGCGGGCGACGCGCCGAGCGTAAAAAAGACAATTCTTGCCAAAATTTCCCAAGCCGGCGCGAGCGGCTGATAACCGGTGCGGCAGGTTAAACGGCACTCTGGAATCAACACCATTTGCCTGGAGAAACTTCCTGAAAGCCTTTATTTTAAGCGCCAGACCATCTTTGGTAACCCGGTCATCATCAAGATAGCACCGGCCAAAATGACGCTCCATTTGCAGCGGGAAAGATTCTTCGAAATAAGATTCCAACAACACGATTATGGATTTAGCATTGGGAAGAATATTATGCGGATCCGTTCCCGCTATCAAACTCAAACCGGCTTTTTCCGCCCAGCCATATTCCTCCTGACGCGCCAGCAGATATTCCTTCTGAGATGTGAAAGGCTCGGCATTGGTGAAACCGATATCGGTAAATTTCAGCCGTCTTGCTTCCGCGATAATGTCTTGCTTGGTCAACATAATATACCTCTTAATTTTTACCGTTTTGTTTTAGATATTTGTTTCTATCTATCATAAAATTTTTATATACGCGGTAATGATCGGTTTGCTCGTATTGAATCCGCTGAATCGGGGGATTGTCAAAAGTATAGATTATCGCTTGCGGACAGGCCAGTAAAAGCGGCGAATGGGTGGCGATAATAAATTGCGCGTGACCGTCAACGCTCATATTTTCTAAAAGATGCAGAAGCTCTATCTGCGAACGCGGCGATAGCGCTGCTTCCGGTTCATCCAGAAGATACAATCCTTTTATTTTATAACGGCTGCGAAAGAAAGACATTAAAGACTGCCCGTGCGATTGAGTGGTCAAAGATTTACCACCGAAATAATTTAACTGGCCGATATCCGCCGCCGACCACTCATCCAGCAACTCGGCAAAGTGCTGAAATACTTTTGATCCGAAAAAAGAACCGGGCACGCGGCCATTCGACCACTCAACGGATATATACTGGTGAAACTTATCCTCATAGGGATTATAATCGGGCCTGCTCGTTGCCGTGTTGCGCCAAATGTGAATATTGCAGGCGGCTGCAAGCGCCTCCAGCAAGGTTGATTTCCCGGTGCCGTTTTCACCGGCAAATAATGTAACCGGCGAATCAAATGTTACCTGTTTTGTTTCATGGAAAAGCGGCAGATTGAAAGGATAGCGGTCTGTTGCCGGATATTTTCGGGGATGAAAAATAACTTCTTTTAAATGCATTGCTTTGTCTCAATATAATAATAAAAAACCTTATGAGATTTATACATTAACCTTAACGTGATTACAAGAATATACATTACAACGAAAAGCGGAGAAAGTCCGGGTCGAAAAGATTTGACAATATCGTTTATTCTCTAGTAAAGGCATTTATATGGAAATTTGACTAAAAACCTTACAAGGCAATTTCAGATGTTTTTGTAAAGAGCCCCGCCATGCAGGTTTCAATAAGGCGGAATAATAAGGAAGAGAAATATTCTAATCCATAAAATGCACAAAGAATTGCACAAAATGAATTTGATATATTCGCTGACCATAGTATCTATGGTCTTCATGTTTCTTGGCTGCGCGTCAAATAATGAGATGGTTAAGAGAAATCAGACATTCCAGGCAAGAACGCCTTATGAAATCCCGATTGTTTCCAAATTGAAAAATAATCCGGACTCAGTTATCCCGATTAAAATTAAAGAACTGAAGCAGACTCTAATAGCAAACGGAGTGCCCGGAGAATGGTTCGATAAGCAGATTCAAAATGAAACTTTCCAGATTCACCCTAATATAGACAAATATTTTAAGAAATCCGCGGAGAAACAGACCGATCATGATAAGAAACATGATATATCTTGGTACTTTGCGCGAATCGGTGTAGATGCTAAAATCGAAAAAGGAAAACCATTCATCGAAGACCGCATCAAAATATTCAAAAAGGCCGAGGAAAAGCATGGAATACATAAGGAATTGATCGCCGCAATCATTGGAGTTGAAACAAATTTCGCTGATCATCAACAGCGCGGTAAATTCTATGCGTTCAATTCATTAGTGTCTCAATACATTTTCACAAACCGAAAAAAATATGCTGTTCGTGAAATCACGGCTCTTTATAAATTTTCACAAATGACGGGACATCCGCTGCAGTATTATACAAGTTCATATGCCGGCGCAATCGGCTGGGGTCAGTTTATTCCTTCGTCCCTGCTGGCGTTTTTCATTGATTCAAATGGAATTGATGATTATGTTGACCCATTCTCTATAGAAGACACTATCTTCAGTGTGGAAAACTACCTTTACAAGCATAATCTATCCGGATCAAATATTGGCAGTGACGATAGTAAATACAAAGCTGTTTTTGCTTACAATCACAGTGACGTTTACGTTAAGGCAGTTCTCTATATCTATGACGGGTTGCGGGATTATTTCTCTCCAGCAGAAAAAGACGTTCGGGCAGAGCCGACGGCTAATAATTAATATTTTGGAATTCCTTTTTATCTTTACAATAGGCCAGATAGCTGCGCAGGAACCATCCGATAACAAAACCGGTTAGTAAGGCAAAAAAAATCAACACCGCGCGCGACATCGATATTTCCCAAAACAAAAAGCTCACCGTAACGACTTGTATATTCTGAGCAATAAAGATAAGGCAAAGACCGGCAAGAACAACAACCATTGCAATTTTGAAGCTCATCTCTTTATCCTCCTATGACATTAGGACTGCGAGGTTACTGAAAATTCTATGTTCGGGGCCGTTCAAAAATATTCAGATGCAAGGCACGCAAATAACCGAACCGCGAGGCGTATATTTACATACGTTGAGCGGTGCGGTTTACGGCGCGACGCAGCAGATAAGCGCTTTTCAACAACCCCTTTGCTTTGAGTCCTTACGCAAATTGTATTTAATCATTTTCAACTGCAACCCTTTACGGCTAAGACCCATTTTTTTAGCCGCGTTGGTAACATTGCCGCCGGATTCTTCGAGACACTTGATAATCATCTGACTCTCAACATTTTCCAAGTGACCACGCATATACTCTTTAAATGGTTTTTTGCTGTCATCCGCGGGAGCGGTCATGGCTTTGTCTATGACGTCCTTCAATTCTACGGGAACTTCCTCTGAAGTAATCAGGTTATTCTTCGCCAGAAGCATCATTCTCTCTATGATGTTTTCCAGTTCGCGTATATTACCCGGCCATTCATAGTGCAAAAGCATTTCATTTACTTCGCTGTCCATTTTAACCGAAAGCTCCAGCTTCTTGTTAAACTTATCCATGAAATAATCAACCAGCGGCAGAATATCTTCCTTTCTTTCCCTAAGCGGCGGGATGTCGATAGGAAAGACATTGAGACGATAATATAAATCTTCACGAAAATTTCCCGCCTGCACCTGGCGCAAAAGATTTTGATTGGTGGCGGCAATAATGCGCACGTCAACTTTAATCGTCCGCAAGCCGCCGACCCTTTCAAATTCCTGCTCTTGAATAACGCGCAGGAGTTTTACCTGCATCTCTCGTGGAATTTCAGCCACCTCATCGAGAAATAAAGTCCCCTTATGAGCCAGTTCAAATTTACCTTGTTTGGTAACGGCGGCGCCGGTGAAGGCGCCTTTTTCATAACCGAATAATTCGCTTTCCATAAGTGTTTCGGCAATTGCGGCGCAATTGATTTTGATAAGGGGATTATTTTTGCGCGGAGAATTGTAATGAATCGCTTCGGCAACCAGTTCTTTGCCCGTTCCCGTTTCACCGGTAATTATAACTGTTGTTGTTGTCTGGGCCACTCGTTTGATTATGTCAAAAATTTCCATGATTTTCTGGCTTGTACCGATAATACCTATGCGTTCAATT
>JBEKJX010000227.1:0-7328 GCA_050011015.1 Smithella sp. | reverse complement strand
CTTTGCTCCCTCTCTATTCATCGGAGCGATGACCGGCGGCGCTTTCGGTTATTTAGCACATATCCTTTTTCCTTCATCAACGGCAACAGCAGGCGCTTACAGCCTGGTGGGCATGGGTGCGGTAGTGGCGGCTACAACTCATGGTCCGATTACCGCGATTCTCATTCTTTTTGAAATGTCAGGAGATTATCGAATCATCCTTCCACTCATGCTTTCCTGTATCATTTCATCTGTTTTCGCCAGCCACTTGAAGAAAGAGTCTATCTATACATTAAAACTTACACGCAGGGGAGTGAATATACATGAAGGAAGAGAAATAAATATTATGAAGTCCCTTAGTGTTGAAAGGGCAATGACCAGCACAATAGAAACTGTGCCTGAAGATATGACTCTCAAAGAATTGATAAGATATACCATGGAAAGTAAACACTCAAGTTTTCCGGTTGTGGATAAACAGGGATTGCTGACCGGAATACTGACATTTCAGGATTTTAAAGAAATCATCTTTGATAAAGGTTTGGATGATCTTATTATTGCAAAGGATATAGCCACTACCGAACTAATTACCATAACTAATCAAGACAATCTGGAGACAGCATTAAAAAAGATTGGCTTCAAAAATATCGAACAACTGCCGGTAGTAGATAAAAATAATCCCAGAAAGATCATAGGAATACTCTCCAGAAGAGATATTTTCGCAGCATATAATAAGGCGCTTGTTGATCGCTCTTTAACAGGCAAAACATCCAGAGATTCTAAGGATTGATAATCGCTATTAGAGAAATCATGGCCGTTGCTACCACTGTTTAGTTTAGTATCTCCAAAAAATCTCTAATCTTTTTTCACCGGAATGCGCATGGAGCAGGGGACGCCGCTCTGGCATAATCCACACCCGGCATACTTGCCGATGAATCCCGGCCCATGGGCGCCTTCGATCCATGATTTTTGCTTTTCATACAATACCGCGAAGCATTTGAGTTTGTCATGCCCCTTTTCGCTGATTGCGTCGCCGGGACAGCGGAGGATACATTTCCCGCACTTTCCCGTGGCAAAGAAAAGACAGTTCGCCTGATGATTTGCGTAGGGTCTTGCCGATGGTTTCAGTTTCAGGTTAGTAACCACACTCGCGCAGCGCATGGCCAGACCTTTGGCAGTAATGAAGCCGTCATTGAGGCTGAAAGTTCCCATGCCTGCCGCATAGGCCGCATGCCGCTGCGACCAGTTGGAGGCAAAGCCGTCAGGGGTTAGCACAATTTTAAAGAAAGGTGATAACTCGGGAGCTACAGCGCAAGCGCCCATTGTCTCCAGAATCGATACCAGATACAACGATAACTCGTTGATAAAATCCTGGCCATTCCAGCGCGTGTGATTCCAGCGCAGAGACGGTCCTTCTTTCTGCCGGGCATTAACCTTGATGGTTTCCCTGTTTATCGGAAAAACAAATGAAATGACGCTGACGCTCTCCATGTTCGGCGCTTCCGGTTTTAGTTTCTCGCCAAGGTGAAGTCCGAGGATTTCGCGCGGCAGGAAATGATTTTCGTGAACAACTTTCTTATATTCAATAAACAGCGGATCATCGCCGTCGGCAAATCCTACCAGAGGTTTTTCGAATATCGGCGCTCCCTCGAAGGAATCCAGACGGTTCGCGGGACTGGTGCGCACATACTCCCTGATCGCCTGTTCGATAAAACGATTCGGATCAGTATCAAACAACTCTTGTGTCCGTTTATTAACACTGAAAGTCTTCATGAGTTCAATGCCTTCCGCTAAATATATTTCTTACAAAACTACATAACATATCCTGTGTATTTTATCACTTAGTGTTATATTAATTTATGGAAGCCATCGGCCGCATTATTATAGGTGTTCAATCACCTGTTATTTAATTATATATGCATATAAATCCGATCAAATTTTAAGAACAAAGGGAAGGGGTATCCGTATTATCTTTCAGATTACAAAAACCCCGGGATGTTTTTATCTGTATTCCCGGGGTTTTTAAAATAACTATTAAACAAAAAAACTTTTGCTTTCAGAAAGAGAGAGCAAGTTAGGGTAGCAGCTTAACACGACTGGGTGCGGCAGACGTATATCCGGCATTAGAAAGATAAGAGGTTGCATATAAAGATGCCGCCCATGACCATGCCTCAATTGACTGCCATCCGCGCAGGGTGGTTCCGCTTGCGCTCGTATAAACCCGGTTACCAACAGCACCATATTGGGGTAATAAATTGCCTTTTCAACCTCATACATCATCATAAGAGTGTAAAGATCAGTGGAAATTTTGTAAAGTGTTGTCGTATTAGTAGGATTAATGAATGTGCCTGCGCCTGGAATGTTGCCATTCATGCCGTAATTCGGACTCGATGTATTAGTATCAGTAGGACAGAGATAAACATCATAACCCAGACCTGTCAAAGAATGAGTATGATTCGCATAGACTTTAACGTAAATGCCTGCAAAATTTATATAATAATCACTGTCAGCATTTAAACCCGAATGCGCTAAATCCATCCCCATTGATAAAGATATACCGACAATAGTATATATATCAGCAGCTTTAATGTAAGTAGTGAGAAGCGGATAACCCAACGCACTTGAATCTGAAGGGTCTCCTCCAAGAGGCAATACCGCGTAAAGATCGGCAAATGAGATAGTTCCGGCTTCCACAGCCAGGGGGTCGCGAATTATGCCGCCCGGAACAAAACCAATCTGAACCAGGTTAGCATCACCTGTTGCCGCAGCCATAGTGGCATTTGCGACAGTAACATTACCACCACTGGCAACATAAGCTTCTGCCCATATCCCGTTGATGGCATTTCTGTAGGAATCGGCGGCAAGATTACCCAGAACCGATTCTCCAACCGTAAAGGGTGATGTAATTGAATCTTGGGTTATTGGAGCATCGTTTATTGCCACGGTATCAAGAATTGAACTCACGCCGCTTGTTGATCCAAACAGTCCGTTAAAAGCGGGAACAAGAGCGGTATTAAGAGAGGAATTAACCTGATTCACCAGATTGTTCATCCATAAATTACCATTAATAGTGTCATCGATAAGCACGTTTGTGCTTGTATAGCTATTGATTTTACCGGTAGTTTTGTCTACCTTAAGGTCAAGTCTTGCTATATATTCGCCATATTGGCCCGGCTCAACAAGGATTGTATTATTAGTATTGGCGGATGTTTTTACCGCTGTCTGATTTATGTGCAGATGACCGGAAAGAATCACATCAATTCCGGAAACATTATCAGCAATAAGAGCATCATTGCCTATTGCGTAACCTCCTGATACTTTGAAACCTTCGTGAGAGAGAAGAACAACAAGTTGAGCGCCATTTGCTCTTAACGCGTTAACCTGAGCCTGGAGATCGGCATAAGAATGATCAAAAGTCAGAGGTGCGGCGTTAGGAGAATCAAAATCCGCATTGGGACCCAATTGTCCGAGAATGCCGATCTTGATGCCGGCTTTCGTGATAATCAAGGATTTAACAATTGTACCGTTGCTCAGAAGCGTATTTATTGCAGTAGAAGTATTTGGATTCATATTACTGGCAACAATAGGAATACTGAAGGGATACATTGCGTTGGCTTGCGCGGCAGTTATAAAGCTTGCTAATTCCGCCGGGCCTAAATCTGTTTCATGGTTGCCGATTGTAACCGCATCATATCCCATGATAGGAAAATACATAAAAGCAAGCGGAGAAGACGATGGAAGTGTCATGGTATAAACTGTGCCCATTGTAAAATCGCCGCTATCGCAAAGAAGCACATTGTCCGTTCCCAACTGACTCTTAACGCCCAGAATGTAAGCGGCAAGACGCGCATAACCGCCGACAACAGTATCATTACCGGTAACCATGGGAGAATATGATGCGGCAGAACCATAACCACCTGCATGGTCATGAAGATCGGAAGTCTGAAGTATAGTCAGAGAGACTGTATTATCATTGGCACCACTACTACCGCCACTACCGCCGCAACCCATAAATGTAAGGGTAAGCATTGCTGCGATGGCAAGAAACACTCTTAATTTTTTCATGAAAACCCCTCCTTTTTTCAATAAAAAATTTCTTTTAATACAAACTGTCGAAGTAGTGAGGCAATTCTTCAACTGTCCGCGTGTAAAAACATCTCAATGCAGGCAAAGAGGATAGCTTTTTTGCTTTACCTTTTAGTGTTGACTTTATTGGAACTAAAAACAAAAACCTCCAGAAAACACCGTAATCTCCCGGAGGATAAATATTGTCAAATTTTGATAAATCAAATTCATTGCTGCCCCGAAGGTTGAGGGTTAGCCCATAACTTATGGGTTGGTGAGTTCACAGCGAAACAATCGCTTATTTTTTATACTTCTCCAAAAAGGAACTGTCAAGAGTAAAATTGATAACTGATGGAAATATTTGATTAATAGAAAACACAAATATTCTTTAAAAATATTAAATTTAGTATTAAAATATAAAAATTCTTTTTTACCGGTACGCAAAAAGATGAAGCGGCCAAATAAGGTAAAAAGTAATAATACAATTATATCGGGCAGCGGTATCTAATTTTTCTGCTTTGATCGCTGATTCCATTGCTCAAATGTTTTGTCTATAATGCGTTTGTTGCGGAATAACTATTCGCTCTTAAGGATGGTCTTTAGGCACGATCAGGCGGATGTGTCTTTTTGCAAGTGTGATAAATGGAGCATGCCAGTCGCGGCCTGATCCATCGAGAGCAATCAGCTCCGCGTTTACGATAATAAGAAACTCCTGGTCTCTGCGGTTCAGGTAGTCGAAAAGCGCGTTACGATAGCCCTCCTGAGGCAGTGTTATATCACCCTCCACACGGTAGTTGCCCGTCTCCACCACAACCCTTTCGTGCCGTACGTTTGACATCAGGCAACCTCCGCAATCGGATAGTGGGTGTATCTTTGATCAATGGAGCAGAGGCGGTTACCGGTTTGATTATACATTACTTCTACCTTCACAAATTATAGGAAGTCCGGTCCTGTATGTCAAGGGAATCTTGGGATATGAATAGTGTTTATTATGGATCGCAGTCTTGCATCTTATCGTCCCTTTCTCTCTCCCCGTTGAGGAGGAGAGAAAGCTCTTGGGAAGGAGAGAAAGGGACTTTCAACATCACTCTTTGGCAGAGTTAAAAAGTGTTTAATATACTGTTGTCCTTGTCATCCAAAGGTATTACCTTGCGGGGATCGGGATGAAGGCCGGACATGGCCTTGCCACCTTTTCCTTGCAGGAGCGGGTTATGCCGTTGATGCCCCGGCCCCGATTGGCTGCCTGATCGCAGGGTCTGAATAAACTCGCCTGAGCCGGTAAGTCTGAAGCTGGCTACCATGCTGCGCATTTCCTCGGACTGTGAGGACATCTCCTCGGCTGCGCTGGCAGATTCCTCGGCATTGGCCGCATTCTGCTGGGTTACCTGATTCAGCTGTTCCACAGCCTTGTTCACCTGGTTTATTCCCTCATCCTGCTGTTCGGATGCCGCCGCTATCTCCGCCACCACCTGGCTGACCTTGTTGGATTTGTCGGCAATCTCCTGGAAATTATTCAAAACCTCGGCGTTAATGGCTACTCCGTTCTCCGAGTTCTTCACTGCGTCCTCAATTAAATTGGCCGTGTTCTTGGCCGCCTCCGCGCTCCGCATGGCCAGGTTCCTTACTTCTTCGGCCACCACCGCAAAACCTTTGCCTGCGTCCCCGGCACGGGCCGCTTCTACTGCGGCATTCAACGCCAAAAGATTGGTCTGGAACGCGATCTCGTCTATGGTCTTCACGATCTTGGCCGTCGAATCCGACGACGATTTGATCTGATTGATGGCTGATGACATCCGGCTCATGCTCTCCACGCCCTTGTCGGCGCTGCTGCGGGCAGCCTCCGCCACGCCCTTGGCATCCCTGGCATTCAGGACGTTTTGCTTGGTCATTGAAGACATTTCCTGCAGATTGCTGGATATTTCCTCCAGCGAACTGGCCTGTTCGCTTGCGCCCTGAGACAACGACTGGCCACCGGTGCTTACCTGAACACTGGCCGAGGCTACCTGTTCGGCGCCGATCGCCACCTGCTGCAGGGCCTTATCCAGGTTCTCAACAGCCGAATTAATAGATTCTTTAATCTTGGCGTAATCCCCTTTGTAATCACCCTTTACCCGGGCTGACATATCCTTGTCCGCCACTTTTTCTAAAACCAACGACGCTTCGCCGATCGGACCCATAATTGCGTCCAGGGTATTATTGACGCCGGCAATGATATCCCTATAAGCACCATTAAATATCTCGGCATTACCTCTGACTTTAAGTTTGCCATCAAGCGCGTTCTTCGTTAATATATCCATCTCCTTGATAAGATTTTTAACAGTCTCTATCATCAGTTTAAGGGCCGGTCCGATTTCATCCTTGCTGTCCATCGGAGGCAGTTCTATATTGACGTCACCGGCTGATATCTTTATTAATGTGCCTACCACTACTTTCTGTAATTTGTCGGTAAACCTGTCCATGGCTTGAGCCAATATTCCGATTTCATCTTTCCGCTTCATTCCCAACCGGCTCGAAACGTGCCCCTGTTCCAGTTCCTCCATCATCCACACTCCCTTTTTCAAAGGTCCGGTGATGGACATGGTAAGGATCAGTCCCAGTGCAAGAGCCAACGCCACAGCGAATATGGCGGCAACAAGCACAGCGATCGAGGCATTAAACGCGGCTGTGCTGTTCGCTTTGTTGGCAACCTCGGCGTTCCTGCGGTTGATTTCATTAAGTTCATGGATGGCGGCCAATGTTTTCACCCTGGCTTTGAACACATAGTTTTTGGCGTCCAGCAGGTTGTTGACTTCATCTGTTTTTCCTTCATCCGCTTCTTTAGCTATTGCCTTATAACCCTGCTGCATCTCTGGCCAGGCGGAATCAAAATCAGCAATTATCTTCTTCTCCTCTGCCCCGATATTTCTAGCTTTATAAGTCCGCATAATATCGTTTACCGAACTGATGATATCGTTTTGGGTCTGCATCAATATTTGCCGGTCGGCCGGTACGTCGATATACCGGTAGATATCTCCCCGCATTTTTTCGAGACTGGCATTAATTGCGCCCATTCCCTCAATGGCCGCAGTATTTTGGCTGTACATAGCGTCACCCCTGTTCGCTATGGACTTTATATTGATGTAGCCCACAACCGCCACCATGATCAGAATGGCTGCAATCACCAGGAAGCTCCCGATCAGCTTGGTGCCCATTTTAATATTGTTAAACATGTTTCCCCTCCTTTAGTTATTGACTCTCTTGTTTATTTTAGCTTTTGCTTCTTTGGATTCGGCCTCTGTCTCTTTGAT
>JBEKJX010000226.1:0-5122 GCA_050011015.1 Smithella sp. | reverse complement strand
CTATGTAAAAAAGTTGCAGTCATTATCGAAGAATTGGAAAGCAGAATTATACGCGGCATGATTATCAATGAGAAAAAGCGTATTGACGGAAGAACATCAAAAGAAATTCGGCCAATCAGCGCCGAAGTTGGTGTTTTGCCCCGTACACATGGGTCGGCTTTATTTAACCGGGGAGAGACGCAGGCCCTGGCCGTTGTAACTCTGGGGACTTCCGCGGATGAACAGCGGATAGATTTTATCGGTGGTGAAGAGATGAGATCTTTCATGCTTCATTACAATTTCCCTCCATACAGTGTAGGCGAGGCAAAAGGCCAGCGCAGTCCAGGCAGAAGGGAAATAGGTCATGGCGCTTTAGCACGAAAAGCCCTGGTGCCTGTTTTGCCGTCACCGGAAACATTTCCCTACACCATCAGGATTGTTTCTGAGATTCTCTCGTCCAATGGCTCTTCATCCATGGCCACCGTTTGCGGCGGAACCTTATCCATGATGGACGCCGGCGTGCCGATGAAAGACTTTGTCGCCGGAATTGCCATGGGACTTTTAAAAGAAGGTGATGATGTTGTAGTTCTAAGCGATATTCTGGGCGATGAAGATCATGCCGGTGATATGGATTTCAAGGTTTGCGGTACAGAAAAAGGAATTACGGCCATGCAGATGGATATTAAAATTGATGGGCTGACGGAAGATATTTTGAGAAAAGCTCTCGATCAGGCGCGTGAAGGCCGTATTTTCATTATCGGTAAGTTGCGCGAAACTATTTCAGCGCCGAGGCCGGATATATCACTATACGCTCCTCGTATTACAACAGTAAAAGTAAAAGTAGATCAGGTGAGAAACGTTATCGGATCCGGTGGTAAAAATATCCGTCAGATCATCAGTGAAACAGGAGTTACCATTGATGTAGAAGATGACGGAACTGTAACCATAGCTTCCAGTGATGCCGAAGCGGCGATACGCGCCGTGAATATGGTTAAATGGCTTACCGAGGAGGCTGAAGTAGGAAAAATTTATCGAGGCACAGTTAAGAAGATTGTAGATTTTGGTGCTTTCGTCGAAATTTTGCCGGGCACGGAAGGCCTTCTGCATATATCGCAAATCGCTAAAGAAAGAATCAATAAAGTTACCGATGTATTGCAGGAAGGTGATGAAGTCACGGTGAAAGTTCTGGAAATGGATAAACAGGGTAAGATCAGACTCAGCAGGAAAGATGCCCTGGACGCAGAAGTGAAATAGGCTGTTTTTGATTAGCAGTAATTATTTATAAAAGAGCCGTTTTGTGTTCATGGGTTAAATGAATACAGAACGGCTCTTACAATAAAAATATATATTTGTAAGTTATCTTCTCTATTTAAAGTCAGCAAATAAACGCTTCCGGCTTGGGAAAATGAACAAAATAAAAGTTTGTATCCAAAAACTATCAGGCAACGAAGATATTTCCGTGCCTCAATATATGACGGATCAGGCTGCCGGAATGGATATATTTGCTGCTGTGCCGGAAGATGAGATTATTTTACCAGGCCAAAGGAAAAAGATTACGACGGGTATCGCGATAGCCTTGCCTGATGGCTATGAGGCGCAGATTAGACCACGCAGCGGACTGGCATTAAGTAAAGGAATAACACTGCTTAATTCTCCGGGCACGATAGATGCTGATTATCGCGGAGAAATCGGGTTAATTGTTATTAATCATGGTGAAGAACCCTTTATCGTTAAAAGAGGTATGCGTTTAGCGCAAATGGTAGTTCAGAAAATTTTTCAGGTGGATTGGATAGAAACTACAGAGTTGAGCAGCACTTCCAGAGGGAATGGCGGATTCGGCCATACCTGATACCACTTCTGACTGAAGTTTTTGCCATGTTGGCGAAAATTCTCGGCGATGTAAGGTTCTATTTATCATACTCTTTTCTTAAGGAAATGCGCTCCCGATCAAAGCGCTATCTTTGTTGGCGTCGTAGGCTTCCCAAAACGGGTGTAAATACGGAAGGAGCTACAATAAAAAAATTATTTCCTTACCGTTGAGCTACGCCATAATGGCGTGGCTTACATACGCCTCGTTGCCTCCTCCCAGCCGCCTCGATATCATCTTGATTTAGAAGTGCTAAAAGAAACTGTAAGTGTAAAACCCTTCTTAGCTTTTGCAATTGGCGCAAAACAATGGTATGAAAGATACAAAAATTTATTTCATACTCCTTAATTAAAATATGAAGAAATTAAAAGTTAAAAAAACATTTAAAGAAATCAACGATAAGATAAAAGAAGGGCGGGCTGTAGTTGTAACAGCAGAAGAGATGATCGATGTTGTAGAAAGACACGGCGAGGTGGAAGCTGCCCGTAAGATAGATGTTGTTACTACGGGGACTTTCAGCCCGATGTGCTCTTCGGGAGCCTTTCTTAATTTTGGTCATACGTCACCTCGCATTCGGGCATCCAAAGTATGGTTAAATGATGTGTCGGCATACGGTGGCATTGCAGCAGTGGATTGCTATATTGGCGCGACGGAAGTTGTCGAGAACGATCCGCTCAACAGTGTTTATCCCGGAGAATTTAATTACGGCGGCGGTCATGTTATTGAAGATCTTGTTGCCGGAAATGTTGTTAAACTGCGTGCTGAGGGTTATGGGACGGATTGTTATCCCGCGCGGAAATACGAAAGAAACATTACAATAAAAGATTTACAGAATGCGATTTTGTTTAATCCGCGCAATGCTTATCAAAATTACAATTGTGCCGTGAATTTATCCGACAGAACAATTTATACGTACATGGGGATGCTTCGTCCGCAAATGGCTAATGCGGCGTATGCGACATCGGGACAATTGAGTCCTTTGTTTAATGATCCTTATTACCGGACGATAGGAATCGGTACCCGGATATTTCTAGGCGGAGCGCAAGGTTTTGTCGCCTGGCCGGGCACGCAGCATAATCCTGATGTGCCTCGTGGAGCAAACGGGGTTCCTAAACAGGGGGCCGGTACAATTGCCGTTATTGGGAATTTAAAAGAAATGGCGCCGGAATGGCTGACAGGAGCAAGCATTTTAGGTTATGGAGTCTCCCTGTTTGTGGGCATAGGCATTCCCATTCCCATTTTGGATGAAGAAATGGCGCTTTTTACGGCGGTAAAAGACGAGAATATTTATACACAGATTTACGATTACAGTATGGATTATCCTAAAGGAGTGGCTAAGCCTCTGGCGGAGATCAGTTATAAGGATCTGCGCAGCGGAACAATCATAATTGATGGGAAAAAAATTATCACCGCGCCCCTATCCAGTTATTACAAGGCAAGACAGATTGCCAATATATTAAAAGAATGGATTGAAAGTGGCCGGTTCATGCTGGGTGAACCGCAACAAATCCTGCCTTCCGTGCAAATATAATTATTAGTTTGTCTTTAATTCCTTTCCTGGCAGTTTATTATCTGTGATTTTCTAAAATTGCTATTTTGCCCAATATTATCGTTTGTCCGGCTATTAAAGCAAATCTCTTTTTGCATTAGAATAATTAGTAATTATTTATAATATTAATTAATATTAAACAATATTAATTAATATTAAACAATATTCTTGACTTTTCTTCTAAATTATTGTTTTATAATCACCAAATGAGGTATAACTTTAATTTATGGTAGATAATATAAAGAAAAATCAAGTAAAAAAGTTTCGGGAAACAATTCCTTTAAGCATATCTGAATTGGCGAGGAAGGCGGGTCTAACGCCGCAGACACTTTCCAAAATGGAGAAAGGCTTTTCTACCAGAAAAAATTCAGAGTTGAAAGTAGCTAAAGCACTGCAGAAACCATATGAAGAAGTATTCCCTTGAAAAGGCAATGGAAATATTTTTAAAAGATTCACCCATCTCTTAAAGGCAAGGGATTGACGCCAAATGAAAATAGGCAGGTATTTGGTTTTCTTTTTGCTGTTAATGGCTCTGCTAATCACTTTCGGCAATAGAGGGTTTGTTGATAATTATTTAATGAGCAAACGGCTGGCTCAGTTAAAATCGCAGAACATAGAGATAACAAAAGAAAACAACGAATTGAAAAATAATATAATTTTATTGCGCAGCGACATTACCTACATAGAAATGATAGCCCGTAATGAATTAGGTATGGTTAAAAAAGGAGATATAGTTTATCGATGGGCAAAGTGATAAAAAAAGTATATTTAATCAAGAATAAAATGATGGTGCTTTAATGCTAAATTTTAAGGATATATTTTCCGGGCAAAAGAGACTTGTGGGTTTAGATATCGGTTCAAGTTCTTTAAAACTAGCTGAAATAGTAAGTAACTCTAAGGGTCATTATCTCAATCGCTTCTCGGAAATTCCACTTCCTAAAGGCATAATTGTTGATGGTGTTTTAGCGGACGCCAGTGCTTTATCTTTAAAAATCAAAGAAATTTTTAAACGTTCCGGTTGGGGCAAAAAAGGAATTGTAACTTCTATTGCGGGCAATTCAGTTATTATAAAAAAAGTAACATTGCAGCAAATGAATGAAGCGGAATTTCGTGAGTTAATCCATGATGAAGCTGGCAAGTATTTGCCCTTTGATAGTATGGACGATGTTAATTATGATTTTCAGATTCTGGGTGAAAATAACTATAATCCTAATCAGATGGATATTATTATAGTGGCGGCTAAAAAAGAAGTGGTTAATAGTTATCTTGAGGCGGTTGCAGCTGCGGGTCAGAATGTTGAAATTATGGATGTGGCGCCTTTTGTTCTGGAAACTTTGTATGAAGCTAATTATGAATTTGATAATGATGAAATTGTTGTAATTATTAACATCGGAGCGAGCACCACCGGTATCAATGTTATCAAAGGCGGTATGTCAATTTTTACCAGAGATTTTTCTTTGGGTGGTAATGCAATTACCGAAAGTTTGCAGGAGAAATATAATACAACTTTTGAAGAAGCAGAAAAAATAAAAATTGAAGGACTCCCTGATGGCGGGGAAGGTGACAATCTGGATTTAAAAAACATTATTCTGGAATTTGCCCAACCGATTTGCATGGAAATTGAAAGATCTATTGATTACTTTCGTTCAACTTTTGGCGGTGAAGACATTAAGCAAGTTTTGCTTGCCGGCGGTTCGGCTAAAGTTAATAATTTAGCAAAACATTTA
>JBEKJX010000225.1:0-5125 GCA_050011015.1 Smithella sp. | reverse complement strand
CGCGCCCTACAATAAATATTTCACGTCTGTTACTTTTTTACCAATTCTAAATTTAAGATGATATCGCGGCGGCTGGAAGGAGGCGACGAGGCGTATTGTACATACGTCGAGGAAGCCGACGACGACGCCAACAAAGATGGCGCTTAAATTTAGAATTGGCGCTAATCCATTTTCAGCGACTGGTAAAAGAGCGGCGTCGCCGGACTTGTCACACTCGGGTCGGTCATCACGTTCACACACGCGGGCTTGCCGGAAGCAAACGCGCGTTCCAGCGCCGGAATGATCTCCTCGTCTTTCGTGACAAACTCGCCGTGTCCGCCTAAACCTTCTACAACTTTCTCATAGCGGCGGAGGCCCAGCTCCGAGCACTGGAGACGTTCCTTGCCGATGGACAGCTCCTGAGAGTGCTTGATCATGCCCCAGGCGCAGTCATTATTTATAACGACCACCACCGGGATGTTGTGGCGCACCATGGTGTCGAATTCCATCCCGTTGAACCCGAATGAACCGTCGCCGTTTAATACGACGACTTTTTTGTCAGGCCGGGCAAGCTTCGCCGCCATGCCGAAGGGTATGCCGGTGCCGAGGCATCCCAACAATCCCGCTGCAGAGGCCACCACTCCGGCCTTTTGCTTCGACATGAACCCGGCAAGCCCGAAATACTGAGTGTCGCCGCCGTCGGCTATGTAGATCGCGTCATCGCCGACAAATTTCTGTATCTGCGCGACCAGGCGAATCGGGTGGATGGGGCTTGACGCTGTTTCACGCGTCCTGAGCTCATAGTCGAGCAGTGAACGTCCCGCGGATTTCAATGTATTCATCCATTCGGCATGGTCATTCTTGACGACCAGGGGGGTGAGCTGTTCCAGCACTGAACCCGCGTCGCCCACCAGCCCGACATGAGCCTCCACGTTCCGGTTTATTTCATTCGGATCGATGTCTATCCTGACCATTTTCACCGTTGGCGGTATGATCTTGCCGAACTGGAGGAGCCAGTTGAACCGAAGGCCGGCCGCGATGATCACGTCGTTCTGACCGATACTGAAAAACAGGCCGAGGTTTCCCATGTCCATGACCGACAGGGGATGATCGTCGGGAAGTTCGCCCCTGCCGTAGTTGAGCAGCATGAAGGGAATGCCCGTTTTTTCAACGAATTGTTTGAGGGAGCCCGCGCAGTTGCTGAACCCGACGCCGGAACCGCCAAGAAATAACGGTTTTTTCGCGTTGTTTATGATTTCGGCCGCAGCCTTCAGTTCAGCGTCGTCCGGATGAACAAAATATTTCGGATTGGACTTTGACGGCATGAAAACAAGCGACTCGTCCACCTTTATATTAAGAATATCAGGCGGCAATTCAAGCATGACGGGCCCGGGCCTTCCGCCTGTGGCATTTCTGAATGCCATCGCGAGATATTCTGGAATGCGCTTTATATCGTAACAGGTCGCGGCCCATTTCGTCATCGGCCTGACTGCCTCGATCTGGTTCATTTCCTGAAGCGCTCCTTTGAGATCATCGCGCAGGGGCGATCTGCCGCACAGCACCACCAGCGGCGCATTATCAAGATAGGCATTGGCTATACCGGTAAGACCGTTCGTGAATCCCGGTCCCGCGGTAAGGAAACACACTCCCGGCTTGCCGGTGTAAACAGACCACGCATGCGCCATCATCGCCGCCGCCTGCTCGTGCCGGACATCAATGGTTCGAATTTTATATTCCGTGAAACTGTCCAGTATCGATTCCAGATGTCCGCCGGAAATGCCGAACACCATTTCGACCTTCTCCACCTCTTTTAAGTATTTGCCGACCAGATGACCGCCGTTGATCATTGCCATTGAAAGTCCTCCTTATAATAAATAAAAACTTTTTGTTTGATTGTCCGGCGCAACTCCCAAAGCTCCCGCCGGTTGTTATTTTATTAACAAGATCATCTTATTCCGTTTCTAAATCAATGATGATATCGCGGCGGCTGGAAGGAGGCGACGAGGCGTATTGTTTATACGTTGAGGAAGCCGACGACGACGCCAACAAAGATAGCGCTTGATTTAGAAATGGAATCACATCACCAGTTTCACGCCGTCATTGAACCACTGCGCGAAAAAAGCCATTCCGTCGAGCTTCATCTTTCCGGCAGCGGCAGCCTTAAACTGCTCTTCATCGCTTTTTGACGCCATTACTTTAAAGCCTGTTGCAGCGTCCGACCACACGATGGCCGCGTCATAGGGATGATGGGCGCCTCCTCTGGAGTTCACGGCTCCCTTGTCGAAGATGAAAAGTCTTCCCCGCTTTCCGTCAGCCGTCTTGATCATAATTTTTACCTGATGAATGGAGCCGATGTAATTCCGATAGGCCGGTTTCATTTTCGCCGCCCATTTCAGGATTTGATACAAAATGAACAGGAGTGCCGAAAATCTCATAGTCTTCATCCTCCAATCAATTATTTCACGCGACCGTTATATTTTTTATGCGATAAATCTTAACCCAAATAAAGAAACTTGACAATGACAAGTGAAGACATTTATATTGTCATTTACGGTCAGAGGAAACCTATGAATAAACCCTCCAAAAACGATTCCATTCATCTGATATCGGGCGGCACACTGCCATATTTTCGCTCGGTCAATAGTCTGGCGATACTGGCCGATTATGTCCGGATGCGCGGATTTGATGTTAACGTTCTTCTTGCCGGAAGCGGAATTCATCCCCGTGATCTGGACAACCCCGAAATTTTTGTAACCCCGGAACAGGAACTCGCGGTGATGCGCAAAATCATCACTTTAGTGCCCGACCCGAAGATCGGACTTATCATCGGCCAGCAGTACCATATCGGAGTGCAAGGCAAGCTGGGCGCGGCAGCTATTTTCAGCGATACCGGCCTTGAAGCCGTCACTATGTTTTTCAAGTATATTGCCCTTACCCTGACCTACTTCCAGTATGATCTGACGGTAAAAGACCACCTTGTTTTTTTAAGAATTAAAGAACTTATCGATCTGAAAGATCTTCGTGTCTTTGTCTGCGAGAGAGAAACTGTTTCCATATACCGTATGATCAGCGACGTCCTTAAGGCGCCGGTTCCGTTAAATGAAATAAGATTTACTTATCCAAAACCTTCATACGCCTCTTCCTATGAAGAATTCTTTCATTGCCCGGTCAAATTTAATGCCCGTGAACATATGATAATTTTCGACAGTAAATTACTGTCCATGCCGCTTCCCATGTCCAATCCCATTGCCAAAAAGACGTATGAACAGGAATGCAAACAGGTATGCCAGCGCCTGAAAGTAAAAGAGACCATGACCGACCAGGTCCGGCAGGAAATTCTGTTCAAGAAAGAAAATTTCCCGAGTTTCACTCAACTATCCCGTCACATGAATATCTCGCCCAGAACACTCAGGCGGCGCCTGACCGGTGAAAGAACATCCTATAAATCTCTTGTTGAGGATATCCGGAAAAACAAGGCGATTAATCTGCTTCAAACGACAACCCATTCAACACAGCAGATTGCCACGGAGTTGGGTTACAGTGATTTATCAAACTTTTACCGCGCGTTTAAACGCTGGACGGGGCGCAATCCGGGCTTTTATCGAAAAGAATCCGCTGCTTTTTCAAAAACCGTTACAGCCTTGCCGGATTTCTCATAAACAAAACACTGCCCTCTTGAAAACCGCGAAATAATGATTATTCTATAATTGAAGAATAACGATATTGCGGGGGGCACATTGCGTTTGGCATAATCGATAAGTTAACAAACTTAAAAAGACGAAGGAGGAAATAAATTATGTCGACAATCACCCGTAAAACACCCCATTTATCCTTCGATTTGTTTCGTCTAATAATTATGTTATCGGCGTGGGGATTGGCGCTGGTGATCACTTCGTTGTTCTTCCTCTGGCTGGGTCGCCTCATCGATGAATCGTTGGGCACGTCCCCGAAATTCATGCTGGGTTTTCTTTTACTGTCCGTCACAGGCTGTTTTATAGAAATATATCATGAAGCCTTAAAGGTGATGAAACTCAAGCTATAGATTAGCAGCGCACCATCAAAACAAACTGAAGGTCATTTTTTCTTCCGGGATTTATATGCTTGTCATACCGGCGCAAGCCGGTATCCAGTAATATTTAAAAGGCATTGTCCCTTATTTCAAAACTTATATTTCAAGACCTGACCTCCCGTGCGTTATAGCTCGGTAGTAAATCAAGGGCTGTATTTGCATACTTCGACTTTAATTTTCCAATATATACATCTAAAATTTTTCTTCTTTTTTCATCAATTCCATTAATATAAGCAAGCCAACCAATAACTGTCATAAGTTCATCTTTTGATACTTTCTCTTTATCATACTTATGAAGATTATAAATTAATGCTCTTAACCAATGTAATTTCTTACGACCTATTCCTAAGTCTTTGTCAGTTACAACTAATCCTGTTACACAATGCTGCCGTCCTGGACCTGCAAAGCGAGTTTTTGTTTGATTCAAAAAGAATCCTTCATCCTCTATTATTTCTTTTACTTTAGGATATATTTTTGTGAGAATAGATGGAGAATAAGTCGAAAAGGTTAGATCGTCTGCATATCTAGTATATACAACGGCCCTTTTACCAACATAACCAAGCAATCTTTTATCTAATTGCAGAGTAACTAGATTGGAAATCTTTGGTGATGCAGGACTGCCTTGTGGAAGTGTCTCTTTGAATGTACATATTGCCGCAAGAATGCCTGCTATTCGAGCTGAATAACCAATAGTCCTAAACATTGACCAAACCTGCTTGATATTGATTGTTGGAAAAAAATTTTCGAGATCAATAACCAAGATTGCATTTGCACCAATATGTGGCAAAGCATTGTCAGCAATAGATGTATTTTTTTCAAACCCTTTACAAGCATTTGAAACTACTAGAGATTGTAAAATATTTACTTTAATCCAAGCTTGAAGGCTTTTTAATTCATTACACGGTTGTGCAATTTGTCTCATACTACCATCTTTTTTGGGTAAATTATAAGTATAATAATATTTATCGCCATATTTCGAAAATCTAAATATTAGGCCTTTTGATAAATGTGTAGCTGCAGAAAACTCACCAAGAGTTGTTATTGATGGCAAACCTAATAATGAAAGACGAAATTTAT
>JBEKJX010000224.1:0-5135 GCA_050011015.1 Smithella sp. | reverse complement strand
GCTCAACAGTATCTGTTTTCATTGCTGCATCTATGATCTGACCGGCTAATGAAGATGCTTTCTTTAATGTTTCATCTCTTAAATGAGCATACCTTTGTGTCATTTGGGGGGATTTATGAGTTAGTATCTTCTGCAGTGTATAAAGATCAACTTGTCCACTTGAAGCAAGCATAGAAGCGTATGTATGTCTTAAGCCATGCATGACACGAAAATCATTTGGTAAACCTGCTGCCTGCTTAATAGGATTAACACGCCGCCATATGTACGTAAAGGGTTCACCGTCTGGCTTGACAAAAATATTTTCAGTGGTTTTTAAAACATTGTCTATTAATACTTTGGTTTTGGGATGACTTTCTAATATTTGTCGTGCCTGATCGTTTAAGGGTATTTTCTGGCCAACGCCTCCTTTTGGATTTCGAATAGAAATAAAACCACGCTGAAAGTCAACGTCTGACCATTTCAGATTGAACAATTCCCCGCGCCTCATGCCAGTATATAAGGCCAGTTTCATCAAATGTGCCGCTTGAATATCATTTGAATTATTAATTGCTGTTAAAAGCCGCTTTATTTGTTCAGAGGTTAAATCTTCTGTTTTTAAATTGTCTACTCTAATAGGGTCAGTTTTAAAATTTAGATTCTCACATATCTGCAAGGATACTCCGAAATTGACAATACGCTTGAGCAATCCCAAAACGTGTTTAACGGATTGCGGTTTCAAATTCTTTGACAGTTTAATACGCAAACGATCAACGTCAAGCTTGATAATGTCATGTGGTTCTTTATTTCCAAATTCAGGTAATAAATATTTTTGACATCTTCCCTTTTCTATATTTATAGATTTTAATTCTGACTTATGTGCTTCATACTTATCCCATAGACGTGCAATAGTCATTTTACCGGCTTCTGCCTGTTTTGCTGCTTTTACTTCATCTCTTATTTCTTTACGGGATTTACGCTTTCCATCGATTCTGGCAGCGCGGAACCTGCTTGCTCTGGAAGGTGTCATGTCATCGGCAAATTGACGGCCGACTTTTTCTTCAAAGACTTTGCCGTCTTTTTTAAAGACGATGTAAAATATTTTTTCTTTACCCGGACTGCTTATTCTCTCGCCGATACGATAGAATACACCTTTGTAATTCGTTTTGTATCTTTTCATGATACCTCCGCAGGTTGGAAAAAATTATTTCACAAAATATTATAAAGTGTGTAATATAGCTCTATAATTTATGTAGAGTTCTTTCTCATCATGTGTTCAAGGTTGGAAAAATTTATTCGTTATCAGATCATAAACCAAGTGCATCCATTTCCAACCCTATTTCCAACCTTGGTGATGAATATACAAAAATCTCACAGTAAGTCAAGGTAAATGTAACTAGCCTGAACTATTGAGATATAGTAAATGAAGGTAAATTGTTGAATGAAGAGGTAAAGGGCATGTAACGGGCTCCGAAGCCAGATGCCGTGAGTTCGAGTCTCACATCGCCCACCATAAAATTCCCTCTTCGGAGTATCTTTCTGCCAACTGCGCTCAGAAGGGCGCAGTTAGCGCAATTCCTGCCGAATGAGTTAACCGGAGAAACCCGCTGTTAACGGCAGATTAATCTTATCGCGAAAGAAAGTATTGAAAAAATCAGAGTGAAAGACAGTTGACAAACTGGAAAAAACGAATGAAGTAATGACATCTTTTTGAAACAGTTTCCAAAATTATTTTATTATCATTATTGTGCTGACCTGGCGCACATGACGTGAATACAGGAAGAATAATTATCAGGAGATATTAATATGTCGTGGCGCCCGAACTGGTGGCTTAAAGTATTAAGGATTTACTGGCCGTTGAACAATCTTACTGCCCGGGCGACAAATATTCCTGTTATTGGTGGAATAATCACCCGTATCACCTCGCCACTTTTCAGCGACAGGAACTTCAATATAACTTATATACCCATTAATGCGAACATAGAGCCGGCGGCCAGTGAAATATTAAACAGGGGCATAATTGAGCAGCTGATAAGAAGATCAGTCCACAGGGTCATAATAAAAAAGTGCAGTTGCAGGGATTCGAAGGGCTGTAAAAATTATCCTTCGAAGGATTCATGCATGCTGCTGGGCTATGATACCGGAGTTATCAGTCCGGGCATAGCTGAACACGTAAGCGTGGACAAGGCCGTGTCCCATATGAATTCCATGATAGGAATGGGACTTGTCCCGATGACCGGAAGGGTAAGAATGGATGATTTCTATTATGGTGTTCCCAACAGGGGGCGCATGCTTACCATCTGTTTCTGCTGCCCCTGCTGCTGCACGATACTTAATTCCGCCAGATTTTTTCCTGAAAAGTTCCGTCCGGGAATTATAAAACTCAAGGGAGCCAAAATCGTTATTGACGGCAATAAATGCAAAAAGTGCGGAACATGCATGGAATCCTGCTTTATGAAAGCTATATCCTCTATAAATGGAACCATTGTACACGACCATGAAAAATGCATCGGGTGCGGGAGGTGTACCGTGGTCTGTCCTGAAAAAGCATCAGTCATGGCCATAGATGATGTAAACGGCGCTGTGGATGAAATTCTGGGTAGGATAAAACGCAGGATAAATGTGGAATGACGGAGGGATGATATGAAAAATCTTAGAGGTAAAACGGTTTTAATTACTGGTTCAGGCGGGGGCATAGGAAGGGCGCTTGCTATGGAATTCGCGTTACAGGGATGCAGTCTTGTTCTCTGTGATATCAATTCGGATGCTGTTAATGAAACTGCAAGGAAATTAATTGAAACCGGAACCGATACCCTGGCTTTTATTACTGACGTATCAAAGGAAGATGAAGTCAGGTCATTGTCGGAGAAATTGAAAGCCGCGGATGTCAAGGTAGATATAATTGTATGCAACGCAGGGATAGGCTGGACCGGTCCGACATACCTGATGGATCGGGCGGACTGGGAAAGAGTCATGGGGGTAAATTTTTACGGCGTCGTGCATTTTATACGACATTTCGTTCCCGCCATGACCGGCAGAAAAGATGGACATGTTGTAATAATATCCTCGATTTTCGGGATAACGGGACTTCCATATGGAACCCTTTACGCTTCATCGAAAGCCGCTCTAGTTGCGCTCGGTGAATGCCTGAGGGCCGAGCTTTCATTCCACGATATCGGCGTCACTACCATATGTCCGGGCCTGATAGAGACGGGGTTGATTTCGAGTACGTTCTTCAAGGGTGTAGACGAGAAGGCCCGCGAGCTTCCTGCGCGGATCAGAACCATGCCGGCTGATAAGTGTGCGCGGGTTATTGTAAAGAGCGTCAGGAAAAACAGAGGAATTGTTGTGATAACCGGTCTTGCAAAGAGTATCTGGATAGTTAAACGCCTGTCGCAGAGGATGTTCGAATACATGCAGACGAGAATCGCAGGTGAGACCAATGATTATATAAACGGATGAAACCTTTAAAGTGATAATCCTCAAATCCGGCAGTTGCTCTCAATTGAACAGCAGTATATATAGAGACTGATTCGCAAAAGACTGTCTCCCGCCAATCATAATTGTCAGTATTTAATGCCTATTGACATACAAGACAGTTGTTCTTATACTTTCGTTTATCAAAAACAATTTCTGATCAAAAAATAACATCGGGACAATCTGAAATTCAATAAGGAGGTGACAAAAATGGCAGTAAAAGTTCTTTACACAGCTCGCGCAGTGGCAACTGGAGGACGGAACGGTCACACACAATCCGATGACGGGATTGTCAGCGTAAATTTATCTGTTCCCAAAGCGATGGGAGGTCCGGGAAGAGAGGCTACAACAACCCCGGAACACTTGTTTGCGGCGGGATACGCCGCCTGTTTCGGAAGCGCGTGTGAGTTTATGTCGCGTCAACTCAGGTTAATTCCGAAGACAATTGAAGTAAAATCCGCGGTGGGTATCGGTCAGTCTGAAGATGGCGGCTTCGGACTGGTAGTTGATCTGGATGTAAAAGTCGAAGGTCTTTCTCAGGAAGATGCAGAGAAAGTGGTTGCCGCAGGGCACAAAGCGTGTCCGTATTCAAAAGCGATTAAAGGGAATGTTGATGTCACGATTAAGGTCGTGGCCGTAGGGTAAAAAAAGCATTGGAAAATTCAACCGGGGACAAAAGACCGAAAGTCGTCATTATCGGCGGGGGATTCGGCGGCCTCTGGGCCGCCCGCACACTGGCCAATCATGCTGTGGACGTGGTGGTGATCGACCGCAACAATTATCACACCTTTCTGGCTCTTCTTTATCAGGTGGCGGCGGCGGAACTCACTGCCGAGGACATTGCCTATCCTGTACGCAGCGTCTTCAGCAGAATACCCAATATCGATTTTGTTCTCGCACACGCGCGGCGGATTGATTTGCAGAATCGTCAAATCGAGACGGATGGTGAAACCATCTATTATGACTATCTGATTCTGGCCAATGGCAGCGTCACATCAACCTTCGGTGTGCCGGGAGTAGAGGAGCACGCCTATTTTCTGAAAACGCTGGAAGAAGCCGTCGCGTTGAAAAATCATATCATCTGCTGCTTTGAAGCGGCGGCGAGAGAACCGGACGCGGAAAGAAGAAAGAGCCTGCTGACTTTTGTTATAGCGGGCGGCGGCGCGACCGGCGTGGAATATGCGGGAGCGCTTACGGAACTCATCCGCGGCCCGCTGATCAGGGATTATCCCGGCATTGATTTTTCCGAAGCGCGGATCATTTTGCTGGAGGCTGCCGGAGAACTCGTCTTGTCAATGCCTTCGAACATCCGGGAATATACAGCCGGACAATTGCGGAGAATGGGCGTGGATGTCCGCCTGAGCGCCGCGGTCGCCGAAGTCTCCATGGACAAAGTCGTTTTAAAAAACCTGGAAAAAATTGAAACAAACACCGTTATCTGGACGGCGGGAGTCAAAGGAGAAGGACTTGCCGCCGCTTCTAATATTCCGGTTACACGCGATGGCCGTGTGGCGGTCAACGAAACCCTGCGTATTAAAGATCAGCAGAATATTTATGTGATCGGCGATCTGGCGTCGATCAACGAAGGTCAGCGCATCCTGCCGATGGTCGCGCAGGTTGCCATTCAATCCGGCGTTGCATCCGCGCAAAACATATTAAAACAAATCGCGGGGCTGGCGCCG
>JBEKJX010000223.1:0-6400 GCA_050011015.1 Smithella sp. | reverse complement strand
CAGGACATGACTGTTATGCGTCGCCGCCTATGCAGACTAACGGTACCCAGTTTACTGTTTCTGGTAGCCCTCTTCATCCTGGTCTCAATACGTTAACGGTCGTCGTACAGAATATAAATTTACAAAATCTTCTCGGAAATGCATCGTGGACTGGTCTGGCCTTGAATGCGACGCTCACCGGCACGTGCATCAACAGGGCATGCGGCATTCTCAAGGCTTGCAAGATAGCCGGTCCCGGAATTCCAACCACACCGATTACTTCATTCCCAATCTCCTACTCAAGTTCCGTGGTATCCGATTCTTGGACAATACCAGCAGGTCCCGCTCCCGGCGGCTACTGTGTGTTAAGCCCAAGCCTCCCTGTGAACACCAGCGTGACCATAAAAGAGATCGTACCACAAGACGACTACGTGTCGAATATCACAGTGGCTCCTCTCTCAATTTTGGCACCTGTCTCGCCAAACCAAAACCCAAACCCAAACCAAGACGCAGGCAGTGTCACTATCGTAATAGGCAGCGGTGTCAATGAGGTGACCTATACCAACGCGTCAACCGGCTATCTCGAAATCTGTAAGGAAGCTGGCTCTGGAGTTGCTCCAAACACGATATTTACCTTCAACGCCAGCCCCGGTACTAAATATGTTCCTGGTGGTCCGAACAATATGGGACCATTCGAAGTACCTGCGGGAGCTTGCTCGTCGGCAAAGCAAGTATCCGCTGGCAAATGGACCATCAAAGAATCGCCGTCAACTGTGCAAACCAACCAAGGCCCCCCAGCAATTGTGTCTTCCTCCACTATTCCATCAGGCCGTCAAGATCTTTGGACAGCCTCCACATCGACGGTGAACGTCGTTCCCGGCGACATCTCTACCCAGACTATCGCCATAATTACCAATGCGAATGGAGGCCCTTCTTGTCCCGGTTGTAACTCGCAATAGACGGCAGTCAAGAACATGGACGGCAAATCCTACATCTGGATAAAGTTGCTCTGGCGATCTGGAAAAAGATGGGACTAAATAAAAAGGCGGGTGTGAAAGCATCCGCCTTTTTATTGATCAAGCACCGAAGCCGATAATATAAGTGTTGATAGAAGGAACTTAAGTGCCGATGCCATTAAGGTCGTGAAGCGTAAATCTTTATTATTCATAAAAGAGTAATAGTGTTAACAAATTATTACTGAGCGAGCATCGTCTGATGTTCCTATTGATGCTTAACTTTACTCTCTTTCAAATAGTAATCATTAATTTAGAATAACAAACAAATCTGCCGATTCGGAAATTGGAATTTTGTTTCTTCCTTCCTCTTCTAAAAAACAAATCTTTATCCCTAAAATATGCTTTCTTCAATACGTAATAAAAACTATTCACGCCGGACAAACATTGATACCGCACCTCATGTTTTGCGGATAATATTTCATTGACATAAAAAATTGAAATCTTTATAGTTCAGACATAAATAATTAATGAAAACGTGTTCGATAATTCTGAACAACAGGATATAAACATAAAGAAGACATTACTATTTTTAGTCATTATTTTAATCACCGTCATTGCACTACGCAATCTAACCGTTGCTGATGTTACAGGACGTGAATGTTATTGCGGCAAAGTACTGTAAAATCCATGCAGAGACGATGTCTGCAAGCACGAATGGAAAAGTTTATGAAAAGACATGTGTTAATAGCAATTATTCTTGGATTGGCTATGATGATCGTGAGTGCGGCTCCTGTCATGGCAGACTGGGCAGGCGTATCTCAATGCTTTATAAACGGTCAGTGGGTTACGGTTAAAGGCAATTGTCCGGCGAGCGGTGGCGGAGGCTCGTCGTCGACTCCTGCTTACGATTATGAGGCTGAGCGCCAGCGGCAGGAGGCCGAGCGTCAACAACAGGAGGCTGAGCGCCAGCGGCAATTGGAAGCTGAACGGCAGAGACAACAAGAGCTCGAAGAGCAGCGTAAACTGGAAGAGGAAGCGGCAAGAAAAAGGCAGGAAGAGTTCGAGCAAAACAAGCAGGAAGCTCTAAAGAGCATGAAAGGAATTACGGAGGGCGAGCTTGGTCTTAAAGGATCCGATACCGGTGATTTAGGATTAAAGGATATTGGCGATACCGGCACGAGCGGACCTGGACTCAAGGAAAGGAGAGACATTGCGGTTCCTGTTGATGCTTCCGTGGTTGATCTTCGTGACAAAAAAGGTCCTCTTGTTGTAGATCTTAAAGTAGTCTCCGTCCAAAAGGGTGTAGCTAACCCTATTCAACTGCGTAATGCTCTTTTGGGTAATTTTTCCGACGCTATTCAAAAACGTACTGACCGGTCAAACAAACAGGTACAGGAAATCATGCGGTCATTTAAAACGGGCGAACCGCCCAGTCCGGTTAAGAATATAAAAAATCTGGATCCCGGCGATGTTGTTTTAGTAGCGAAGGACACTGATATACGACACCTGAAGGATTATGCAGTAAGTAAAACCGTAAATTTTTTGGATCGATGGAGTTCGGATAATTGGAGTTCTCCGGCATCACATGCCGCGGTATTTTTGGGTATGCGTGATGGCAAACGCTGGTATCTGGACAATACTATGGCTGGTCCGATTATCAAAGAAGAAAAAGAATTTCTCAAGGAGTACGGACAGCGGAAAATGGATGTGGCCACATTGGTCGGTCAGCCTCTCTCTCATCATGAAGGCGAAGAATTATGGAAAGGTGCGAATGAATTAAAAAATACAATAAAATATGGTATATGGGCCAACGACAGGATGGTCTGTTCGGATGCCTCCCGATGGTTGCTGATGCGTTCCGGACGCCGGGTTCCCGAAACACAAAGCAAGAATGCAGAGATACTGGGAGTAGACACCGGCCTGAACAAAAAACAATTTGTTAAATTTAGCCCGTCTGATTTTTATGAAGACCAGCAATACTTTATTGTTCATCAATTGGGAGTGGCGAGCAAATAGAAAAGATAATGAACTATCAAAAGAAATGCACACACGTATTAGCCAACATGAAAAATAGAAAAAAACTGATAATATCCTCAACAGGAGTGAATTATGAAAATTATGAACAGGATAAGATTTATAACGTTGGCGGTATTTGCCATCATCTTTATGATCATGCCCGCAGTCCAGGCGCAGTCTCCTCTGGAAACCCTTAATCAATACATCTCCGATCTTCAGAATAACCCCAATGACAATGCTCTACGGGAGAAAATCATCAAGCATGTGCAGACGATGAAGCCAGGTCCAGTACTATCCACAGAGGCGGATAAATATGAGGGACGGGCTGAGTATGCAATAAAGAACGCAAAAAATGAAATGGATTTTCTTGATGCTGCAAAAGAATATGACAAAGCCCTTCTTCTTGCACCATGGGTTTCATCCTATTACTTTAACCAGGCAATAGCCTATGAAAAGGCAGGCAAGCCTAAAGAAGCAAAACAGAGTTTTGAATTTTATCTTCTCGCTGCTCCTGACGCGAAGGATGAGCGAGATGTACGTAAACGGATTGCCGGATTGGAATACGCTGCCGAAAAAGCAGCCAGGGAATCAAGTCCGCAGGCTATAGCCCAGCAGGAAAAGAATAAGGAACAGGATTTTATCAAAAGACTAGACGGCGTGAAATATGTCGGTCAGAGCTGGACCTACGACAGAGGCATAGTATGGGATGATGAATTTGTCATCAGAGGAACAATTCTTGTCTGGAGAAAACGTATTGTGTCGGTTGCGCCGAACATAATACTCGATGGCACCCCCGTCAATGTCTGGCTGGAAATGGGCCAGATGCAAATCGTCAGACGTGAAGCCCGGCACTATCTTCCCAATATGAATTATGTGGATGATATATTTACCATTAGTGAAGATGGTAAAAACCTGACTGACGTAGAACAAGCGGTGAACGGCCGGACCTGGAACTTCTACCGCCAATAAAAGCATATAGAATATGGGAGAAAACCATGAAACATAAAACAAGCAGAGTCCTGGCGTTAATATTTTTTCTGTTATTTAGCATTGCTGTCTTTATTGCACAGGCCCAGTCGCCCCAGGAAACACTCAATCAATACATTTCCGATCTTCAGAATAACCCCAATGACAATGCGTTGAGAGAGAAGATCATCAATTATGTGCAGGGGATGAAGGAGAAGCCTGCGCTGCCTGAAGACGCCGAACGCCACATGGCGCGGGGACAGGCCGCATTCAAAGACGCTAAGGACACGAGCGGTTTCAAGGAAGCAATCGCAGAATTTGAAAGAGCATCAATTGTAGCTCCCTGGTTAGGAAACATCTACTACAACCTTGGCGTGGTGCAGGACAAAGCCGGGAAATACGAAGAGGCAATCAAGAACCTTAAGCTTTACCTCCTGGCCTCGCCGGATGCGCACGATGCGAAAAAGGTAAAGGATTTGATTTACGAAGTCGAATACCGGAAGGATAAGGCAAAGGGAAAAGCCGCCGCCACAAAAGATATGTTTACGGCTATTGCTCAATGCAGAGCAGATGATGTTCGGGCTGCAATAGATAAGGGCGCGGATGTAAACTCAGGGGAAGAATCACAAGTTTTTAAAATTACGCCGCTGGCATCCGCTGTTGACTCTTGCAGTTATGCAGACGGCAGCAGCCTGGATACCGCGGAAGCAGGGGACGCGATTGTGCGGCTTCTGATTGAAAAGGGCGCAGACGTAAACGCAAAGATGCCGTTGTATGCTGATGATACCGCACTGATAGAGGCTGTGAGATACCATAAGCAAAAGGTAAACGTTCTGCTCGGCATGGGCGCGAATGTAAACAAGCAAGACAAATATGGCGATACGGCATTGATTTTGGCGGCTGCTCAAGGACAGGCGGACACCGTGCGGCTCCTGATTGCAAAAAACGCGGACGTAAACGCGAAGAATAACAGTGGATTTACGGCGTTGGCAATTGCAAATAGCCATGGATTCAGCGAGATAATCCGAATGCTCAAGAACGCCGGGGCGACAGAGTAAACTCGATGGGATTTGGAAAGAAACGATTATTCAGTAATAGTCGTAAAGACCATACAGGAGATAAAAGACTAATGCCATTGAAAGGGAGAAGGACATGATCATCAAGAAGAAGGTCTGCATAGTTGTTCCGTTTCTTATTACGCTGATTTTATTTGTTAATCCCGGCAAACTTCTTGCGGATACACAAACCGGCACTCTCAACCAATACATCTCCGAACTCCAGAATAACCCCAACGACACTGCATTGCGGGAGAAAATCATCAGGCATGTGCAGACGATGAAGTCCGCCCCAAAAACGCCAGAAGAAATTGATGAACTGGTTGGTCAGGCAAAATATGTTTTCAAACATGCCAAAACACCAGAGGATTATCTGGGCGCGGTCGAGGCCTATAAGAAAATTGTGAATATAACGCCGTGGGTCGGTGATTATTATTACAATTTGGGTGTGGCACAGGAACAGGCGGGGCAATCTAACGATGCCATAAACAGCTTCAAGTTATATCTGCTTGCATCGCCCGATGCCAGGGACGCAAAGGAAGTCCGTGAGCGTATTGGCGGATTAAAGTACGCTATAGAGAAGGCTGCCAGGGAATCCAGCCCTGAGGTTGTCGAGGCAAGACAGCAGACTGCGTACGAAACGTGGCTCAAGAAAATAGATGGTGCACGTTATGTAAGACGTGTTACGACCGAGCGTGACGCCGGATACTTCTGGGTCGATATCAATGGCAATACGGTCACGTATGGTATTTTCCTAACATGGTCGAAATATTCTCCAGAGGACGTGGGAAAATCGAAACAATGGGGCAACGCCAAGATCGTTAACAAAGCGTTTGAGGGTCGCCGAACAGACCTTTCAGATTGGAATTTTAGTGGTAGAATTAGTGATGATGGGACTACTTTATATCTTCAGGATCGCACGTTTGGTGGAAGAATAGAAGAAAATATTTATCATCGCGAACGATAGGAGAAGGAATAAGATATCTTTTGCGGATTTGATTCTTCTATCTGGCTCTTTTTTTTGGGCATGGATGAGGATGCTCTGTTAATCGATATCTTTTTCAAACTAAGTCCATCGCATATTTCTACCAGTTGACTCAATTCAGACGACTGTCAAATATTGAGGACTTGTAGAGTGCAAACAATTCTGCCGGTTCGGGAACCGGAATTTTATTGCTTAGTTTCTGAAACAGAATGTGTAATAATTTTCAAATTTATACACTCTTTCAAACAGTATTTTTTAAAAACTGTTTTCATTTTCCCCCATGCTGTGGTACGAAGAAGCGTGATCTTTATTGACACAATATTCCTCATAAAAATAAAAGATTAAACTATATTTACCATTAATATGAGTCACGCAGCTAAATTATGGAGGGCGCATCAGCCCTGATAATTTTGCTGTGGGGAATATCGGATAAAGATCCACCG
>JBEKJX010000222.1:0-5168 GCA_050011015.1 Smithella sp. | reverse complement strand
GCTCCTGTTGGAGGGGGCTCCACTGCCGGGGTAATGAAGATATTTCCCGCAAATTAATTTCCCCCCTTAGAAACCAGCTCCAATACCTTCATTGCAATCGTATTGTGTTGGGGAATAATTATTTCCTGAAGGGTTACTTTTTTGTGGCGATATGCCTGCTCTTCTTTTTGTTATCGCTTATTATTAAATACGGAGTTAAATAAAATTGAAAAAAACACCGTTATATGAAAAACATGTCGCTCTAAAGGCCAAAATAATTGATTTTGGCGGCTGGGCTATGCCGGTGCAGTACACCAATGTTATTGATGAACACAAGACAACTAGGAGCGCCGCCGGTCTTTTTGACATCTGCCACATGGGTGAGATTGAAGTTAAAGGTCCTCAGGCGCTTGATTTTTTACAACTGGTTTTAACCAGAAATTTAGCAGATCAAGCCATAGGTCAGGTTAAACTATCCGCTCTGCTCAATGAAGAAGGCGGCGTTATTGATGATTTAACCGTATATAAAATGAATGAAAATTCCTACATGCTGGTAACCAACGCCACACCCAGCGAGCGCGACTGGCAATGGATAATGTCAATTAAACAGTCTAAAGAATTTGATTGCGATTTAAAAGATATCAGCGATAATATAGGTAAACTGGACCTGCAGGGTCCGCTCTCTGAAGAAATTTTACAAAAACTGACAGAGGCTGATCTGAAAAACATGCGTTTTTATCATTTTTGCGAATCTCATGTTGCAGGATTTAAGGCAATCATTTCACGCAGCGGCTACACGGGAGAAGATGGATTTGAGATTTATGCCGATAGTAATATTATTGGTGAAATCTGGGACAAGTTAATGGAGGCGGGCGCTATCTCTGGCATGAAACCGGCGGGATTGGGTGCTCGCGACACATTACGCTTGGAAGGGGGCATGATGCTCAACGGTCAGGATATGGACGAATCGGTAAGCCCATTGGAAGTGCCTTACAGCTGGATCGTTGATGCGCACAAGGAATTTGTCGGGTCCGCCGCGCTTAGAGCAAAACAAAATTCCGGAATAAAGAAAAAGCTGGCAGGACTGGAAATGACAGGACGCGGCATCGCCCGCCACGGTTACAAAGTTTTTCATAAAGCGCAGGAAATCGGCGTTGTGACTTCCGGAACATTTTCGCCCACATTGAACAAAGCAATAGGTTTGGCGTTTATAAATATTAATTTCAGCGCGCCGGATACGGAAATAGAAATTGCTGTTCGCGATACATTAATCCCGGCAAAAATTGTGAAACTCCCATTTTATAAACGGGAAAAGCGATAAATTATAAAAAGTATTTTATAAGGGCGGTAAAATCAAGTATTGCCAAACCGGTGTATATCGGGATCTTTTTTATAAATGGGCAAAAACAATATTGAGGAGGAACATTATGTCCAAGCAAAACCCCCAAGACAGACTATATTCCCGCGATCATGAATGGGTAAAAGATAATGGTGACTCAACTGTAATCGTTGGCATAACTGATTACGCTCAGGAAATGCTCACAGATATTGTTTTTGTTGACTTGCCGGAAATCGGAAGAAAAGTTGTCCAAAAGGCTACGGTGGCTGTTGTCGAATCGGTAAAATCTGTATCCGATATTTACTCTCCAGTTGGAGGAGAGGTAATTGATGTAAATAAAATGCTGGAAGAAACACCGGAGTTGATCAATCAGGATGCTTTTGGCGAGGGGTGGATTGTGAAAATGCGACTGTCCGACGCGGATGAACTGAAGATGCTGCTTAGCGCGGCTGATTATGAAGAAATGTTGAAAGAGGAAAAAAGCTAGAAATGGATTATTGCCCTCACACTCCGGATGATATCAAACAAATGCAGGCGGCAATCGGCGTTGCCAGCATTGATGAACTTTTTGCCGATATCCCACAAAAATTCAGATTAAAACAAATGCCGGACATTTCCGGTGCCTTATCCGAACAGGAAATCGTCGCTGCCATGAGCGACCTGTCCAGGAAAAATAAACTGCCGCAGTTAACTATGACGGGAGCGGGAGCTTATCATCATTTTATTCCGGCAGTTGTCGGGCACATTACGGGACGTGCGGAATTTTATACAGCTTACACTCCTTATCAGGCCGAAATCAGTCAGGGCATTCTTCAGGCAATTTACGAATACCAGACCATGATTGCCCATCTCACGGGCACCGAAATTGCAAACGCTTCGATGTATGATGGAGCTTCCGCGATGACTGAGGCAGCAGTGCTTTGCGCGAAAATGTCTAACAAGACTAAAATTATAGTTGCCCGGTCTGTACATCCCGAATATCGGCAGGTTTTACAAACCTACTGTTGGGCTAACGGCTATAATGTCGTTGAACTGGCATACGCGCCGTCCGGTCAAATTGATTTGAATGCTTTACAAAATGAGCTTGATGATCAGGTTGCCGCCGTTTTGGTGCAAAGCCCGAATTTCTTCGGCGTTATTGAAGATATTGCGCCTGTTGCTGACGCTGTTCATAAAAAAGGAGCATTGCTTGTTGCCGGTTTCACCGATGGAACTTCTTTGGGCATTCTGAGGCCTGCGGGAGCGGCAGGAGCGGATTTTGTCGTTGGCGAAGGCCAGAGTTTCGGCAATCCTCTTAATTACGGCGGCCCTTATCTGGGAATCTTTGCCGCCCGCGAAAAATTTATGCGCCGGATACCCGGAAGACTTGTCGGCGCGACAGTGGATAAAAACTCTCAGCGCGGATTTGTGCTGACTTTACAAACCCGTGAGCAGCATATCCGCAGGGAGAAGGCGACTTCCAATATTTGTTCCAACGAAGCGCTCTGCGCGCTTGCCGCCGGTGTGTATCTTGCCACTCTGGGTAAAAATTTAAAGAAGCTTGCCGAACTTAATATTTATAAAACGCAATATTTTAAAAATAAACTTCTGGCGATTGTTGGTTGGAAAGAAGTGTTTTCTACGCCTGTTTATAACGAATTTGTTTTACGCTGTCCCGATTCTAATAAAGTGAACGAAAAATTGAAAAATGAGGGAATCATCGGCGGATATGAACTGCAAAAAGATTATCAGGAATTGGAAAACACTCTGCTTTTCTGCGCCACGGAAATGATTTCAAAGAACGATATTGATCGGGTGGTAGAAATAATTAAATGATTGACCTTTTGTTATTGCGACGAGCCTGACATTGAGGGCAACCGGGCAATCTCGTATTTAACAAATGCTTGGGGAACAAGAATGGAATTGATATTTGAAATAAGCAGACCCGGACGCACTGCTGCGGATATTCCCGCAAGCGATGTGCCCGTTTTTAATATCGAAGATGCAATCGGCAAAAAATATCTGCGTAGTGATCTTGATTTACCGGAAGTTGCCGAAATTGATTTAATCCGGCATTACACAAATTTATCGCGGCGTAATTTCGGCGTTGATCTGGGTTTCTATCCACTGGGCTCCTGTACCATGAAATATAATCCCAAGGTTAATGAGAATGTTGCCGCGTTGCCAGGCTTTACCGGATTGCACCCCTATGTTGATGTTCAATCTGCGCAAGGGAATCTGCAACTGATTTATGAAATGCAAAGATATTTATGCGGCATTTTCGGTATGGCGGAATTTACCCTGCAACCGGCGGCGGGTGCGCATGGCGAACTCACCGGCGTCATGATGATTAAAAAATACTTTGAAAAAAAGAGCCAGAAGCGCCGTGTTATTCTGATACCTGACGCTGCTCATGGAACAAATCCTGCATCCGGCGCGCTTTGTGGATTTGATACGGTGGAACTTCGTTCCAATAGCGAAGGAGGTGTTGATATCGAACACCTGCAGTCTTTGATGACGGAGGATGTGGCCGCTTTGATGCTGACGAATCCAAATACGCTGGGACTGTTTGAACGCAATATCGAAAAGATCGCACAGATCGTCCATGGCAAAGGCGGATTGCTTTATGGTGACGGCGCTAATGCCAATGCTTTTATGGGCAAAACCAGGCCGGGAGATTTGGGCTTCGATGTTATTCAGCTTAATCTGCATAAAACATTTTCCACGCCGCATGGCGGTGGAGGACCCGGCAGCGGTCCTGTAGGTGTAGGTAAAGCGCTTGTTGATTTTCTACCTGTGCCTCGCATTGTTAAAATCAGCGAAAAATATGATTGGTCGGATAAATTCCCCGATACCATTGGCCGCGTTCGCTCTTTTTACGGTAATTTTAATGTGATTGTGAAAGCCTATGCCTATATTCGCTCCTTAGGCGCTGAAGGTTTAAAGCGTGCTACAGAAATGGCTGTGCTCAATGCGAACTATATTAAGGAAAAACTAAAACCTTACTATGATTTGCCTTATGATCGGGGCTGCATGCATGAGTGTGTTTTTTCCGGGAAAAGACAAGTTGCCGAAAATGGAGTTCATACAACGGATATTGCCAAGAAACTGATTGATTATGGCTATCATCCGCCTACTATTTATTTCCCGTTGATTGTACCTGAAGCTATTATGATTGAGCCCACCGAGACGGAAAGTAAAGAAACTCTGGATACCTTCTGTGAGGCCATGATCGGCATAGCCCGAGAGGCCAAAGAAAATCCTGAAGGGGTAAAATCCGCTCCGGTAACGACGCCCGTCAGACGGCTCGATGAAGTACTGGCCGCCCGCAAACCCGATGTCTGCTGGACAAAACCTTAAGGTTTTGTCATTGCGAAGAGTCCCGACGTGTCAGGACGACGTGTAAATCTTTCCATGTTCGATAAAAGATCATGTAGAACGATCTATGAATCAATTGAAAGAAAAATTACAACTCCTCCGTAAGCCCCCTTGGCTCAAAGTTTGCCCTCCATATTCCAATGAGTGCCGCACTATAAAATCAACCCTTGCCGGGCTTCAATTGCACACGGTTTGTCAGGAAGCGGCCTGTCCCAATATGGCCGAATGTTTTTCCGGCGGCACGGCAACCTTTTTGATTATGGGAAATATCTGCACGCGCGACTGCCTGTACTGTAATGTTGAACACGGCAAGCCCGCGGCAATTGACGAAAAAGAAATTCATCATTTAATAGACGCCGTACAGAAAATGAAACTGGAATATGTTGTAATTACCTCCGTTACCCGCGATGATTTACCGGATGGCGGAGCTTCGGTCTTTTCTCATTATGTCAGTGAATTGAGGATAGCTTTACCTGTCTGCAGGATAGAAGTT
>JBEKJX010000221.1:0-7638 GCA_050011015.1 Smithella sp. | reverse complement strand
CAGACAAAAGCGATGGAAGAAAAACTGCGCAAACGCGGCATTGTTGTTGATGATGAAACAATCGCCTGTCTTTACGAACGAAGATTGCCGCTGATTTCCGATATCCGGTCTTTACTGAACCTTATTAAAGAAAAAGGCAGCGATGAATTTCTGCGTTTCCGGGAAGAGGATTTGATTGCCCATGAACCTGATCCTGAACAAATATCTCAATATCCCGATCAAATAAAAATCGGAGATGCTGCTCTAACCTGCCATTATAATTTTGAGCCGGGCCAAAGTGATGACGGAGTAACAGTAAATGTTCCCCTGGGATTTGTTTCCAGGGTTGCGGAGGGGAATATCGATCGTTACCTGCCGTCATTATTGCAGGAAAAGGCCTTTCACTTATTGAAGTCGCTTCCTAAATCACTGCGTCAAAAACTTCCATCGCCTGTCCAAATCGCACAGTTATTAATGGAGCAAAAATCATATTTAAATAAATCTTTGCCGCAGGCTTTGAGTCAACTGGTGCTCGATAAATACAAAATAACAGTTCCCCGCGATGCCTGGGCAATGGATAGGCTGCCTGCTCACTTAAATATTCGCTATAGTGTTATAGATGAAGAAGGAATTGAAATTAAAAACAGCCGGAATATTAATCTGCTGCAAAAAGAGCTTGCCGGCACGATAAATACATCGGCAATGGATAAAATCCGCCGCAATTGGGAAAAAGATGGAATTACTCACTGGGACTTTGGTGAATTGCCTCAGCAAATTCCTCTCACCGGCATTCAGGGTTTTATCGGTTATGCCTATCCGGCATTGCATCTGACAGATGATTCCATTAATCTCCGTCTCTTTTCCGATCAAAGAGAAAGTGCCGCCAGGCATCTCCAGGGCGTTGCGGCCCTTTATGAAATTCATTTTGCCGACATGCTGAAACAACTCAGAAAGAATGTAACACTGAACGCCGGAATGAAAGCAATGGCAGCAAATATCGGCAATCATAAACAACTGGAGCAATCAATCATCAACCGAATTAAAAAGGATTTATTTTTAAAGCCCTGGCGCAGGCAGGAAGATTTTATTCAACACGCCGAGTCTCTGAATTCTAAAATATTGCCTTACGGCCAGGAAGTGCTTGTTTCTATGGCACCGATATTGAAAATCTTTGACGATACTCATACTTGTGTATACAAACTCATGATGAAGAATACCGGCAATAATCCTGTATTGAAATTCCTCAAGGACATTCTGACAGAGCTGAAGAGCCTTGTCCCGATTAATTTTCCAGAGTTTTATGCATTTGACCACATTAAAGATTTGGCGCGCTATTGCAAAGCGCTTGTTCTGAGGGCTGAGCGGGGAAGCCTTAATCTTGCATCAGCGCAAAAGAAAATACAGGAAGTAATCATTTATTCACGGCAACTGCAACAACTGCTTACACCTGCCACAAATGACTTGATTCCATTGCATATTGGAATTAAGGAAATAAGCTCGTTTAAAGATAATATTTCAATGGATTGTTCAGAAGAAAAAAAGACGATGATTGAAGAATTGTTTTGGATGATTGAAGAATATAAAGTGTCTTTGTTCGCACAGGAGCTTAAAACCCCCTATCCGGTATCGCCAAAAAAGTTGAGTCAATTGATTGAGGAGATTGAAAAACTTTAGCGGCAGGACTCGCCGGCGCTTGCTTTTCGATGCAAAATATCAATTGACAAGAAAAAACAGCCTCCCTATACTCCCTCGTGGAAAGCAATACTTTGCAATATATCTGATACGAAAAATTCGTTTTCACTGCCCGGAGTGGCCGTTTATTCAAATGTTTACTGAATCATGGAGGAGCAAATATGAATATTGATGAAAAATACAAAAAAGCCGGCGAAGTCATCAGCACAGCAGGAGGAACGCCGCTTCCCGTTAGCGATACCCTTATTAAACTTTTAAAACATTTCATTAAGGAAGATGAAGTGGATTTTATCGCCGCCTTTGCCGATAAAAAATCACAAACAATGGAACAGCTAAAACAATCAAGCGGTTTATCGGAAGAAGAGATCAACAAAAAAGTGAAGAGCCTGGCGGGCAAGGGAGTCATTTTCAATCAACCCAACAGCAAGGGTGTGATGGTTTACAGATTGCTTCCGCTGTTTAATGTCGGAACTTTTGAATACAAATTCATGGGTAAACTGGAGAAAACCGACAAGGACAAGGAAATAAGTGCATTATTCAGTCAACTATTCGTGGAGTTGAAGAGCCTTGTTCAGGACAACTATGATTTGATTGTGCCCATGCTCATGAACGCCCCACCTGTCGACCGGACCGTCACTGTTTTTGAAAACAAACCGAAAAATGAACATGTTAAAATCGTAATTAAAGAAAAACTGGAAGGGGCAGTAGACAGAATTGTGCCTTCGCATAGACAGAATTGTGCCTTCGCAAAAGGTTGAGGAACTAATTCAGAAATTTGATGAGATCGCACTTGGTCATTGTTTCTGCCGTCATTATAAGGACATGCTGGGCACTCCCTGTAAACAGACAGATGAACGAGAAACATGCTTTACTTTCGGCAAGTCGGCGAGATTTACGTCTGAGCAGGGCTTTTCGAGAATGATTTCGAAGGATGAAGCCCTGAAGGTTTTAAAACGAGCAGAAGAAGCGGGGCTTGTGCACAAGGCATATCATCCGAATTTCGACACGAGCAAAGATGAAACAAGTATTTGCAACTGTTGCCGGTGTTGCTGCGCCAACGGAGCTGATAGTATGATTGCACCTATAACTAACGCGACCAATTTCTTGGCCATGGTAAATGAAGAACTCTGTATCGGTTGCGGCACATGCGTGAAACATTGTCATACCTATGCGGCTTATTTGAAAGACAATAAAAAAGCGGGCAGAAAAGAAGAGCTTTGCATCGGATGCGGTGTGTGCGCTCATTTTTGTCCGCAAAACGCGATATCAATGGTTGAAGGCGAAAGAATAGTGAGGATTCCGCCAAAAAGAAAAGAAAATATCTATTAATACATTGCAGGCGGTGAGAGATTGATTTCATTCGATGGGTTCTATCCGGTTATCTGCATTTATTTCACTGCCAACCGATAGTTGCGAGTAATATCTTCCTCAACAAATGTTTCCATTATGTAAAATTTCTTCTATTACTCCGCCCCCCAGAACACAGTCATTATTATAAAAAACAATGGACTGGCCGGGAGTTATTGCTTCCTGTTCTTCGGCAAATAAAACTTTGACTCCGTCATTTATGAACATCACTTCACAAACGGCTTCCTTTTTCCGGTATCTGATTTTCGCATGTACTTGACTTGGCCAGGTTTCGGCAAGCATGTTCATATCCGCGGCTACAAGCCCCTTTGCCTTTAAGTCTTTCTTATCGCCAACAACTATACGGTTTTTTCCGGAATCAATAGAAACAACATAAAGCGGCGTCGTGTGGCTGATACCGAGACCTCCACGCTGGCCAATAGTGTAAAAAATAATTCCCCGATGTTTTCCCAGAATATTCCCCTGCATATCCACAATCGGACCTGGCATTATTTTTTGTACCCGCCCGGAAATAAACTCGTGATAATTTTTCTGCGTTACAAAACATATATCCTGACTTTCCTGTTTTTCCGCGACAGGAAGGGAAGCTTTTTTCGCTATTTCTCTTACTTCATCCTTGGTCAGAGGGGCGAGGGGAAACAATATTTTCTTCATTTTCTCATAAGGTATAGCGTAGAGAAAATATGTCTGGTCCTTCTTTTTATCCTTCGGTTTCTTCAGGCAATAACCATTTTCATTTTTCTCGATGGCCGCATAATGACCTGTTGCCAGAAAATCAAAACCCAGCGTCGTCGCCTTTTCCAGCAGACTTCCGAATTTCAGGTCGCGGTTACAGTCGACACAGGGGTTTGGTGTTCTTCCTTTTTTGTATTCGCTGATAAATTTAGCGATGACCTTATCTTCGAGCTGGGACGCGTAATCAAAAACATAGTGGGGAATTTTGAGTCTGTCACATACTCTCTTCGCGTCATTGATCGCATCGGCTCCGCAACATTTCGCGCTCTCTCCTTCTGTCGTTATGCCGAAACACATAGTTACACCGGAAACATCATAACCTTTATCCGCAAGCAGCATGGCGGCAACGGATGAATCGACTCCGCCGCTCATTGCCACTAAAACTTTCTTGCCCATTTATCCTCTGATTTTATAATAACTTGTTTTGAAAGGAGTATAAGAATAACAACATTGCCTGTCAATAAAATATAAATCTTTGACCCCCATAAACGCAGAACACCGGATAATTATAAATAAATATTTGCTTTTAATAAGGCATTGGTTTAAATAATGAATTGACTAAGTCAATAGCATTATTTGAAAAACGATGGGGCTAATAATTCATTGCTATGAGCATTTACAAATGAGGAAATGCCATGAAAATTAGCAATTCTTACAATATATTCACCGCTACGATCACCCTACTTCTCACCGTTACAGTAATCATTATGTTTAAGACGCTTAATATTCAGGATGATGTCATAAAAAGCGAACAACATCGTTTCCGGTCATTTTCGCTTGCCAAGGGGGCAACCATAATCTTAAGGATGCTATTGAAAGGACTATTATGAGATATTCCTTTTTGAAATCAATTAGATTCCAGTTGCTTGTACTGATATTTGCTGCCATTCTCCCCGCCCTAGGAATTATTATTTATTCAAATTATGAACGACAGCGCAGTGACATAGCGGAAGCAGAACAAAATGCATATATAATAATGCAGGGCTTGGCTCATGATCATGAAAACGCGATAGAGGTTACAAGAAAATTCCTCAGCACACTTGCTAAGTTACCTGAAATACAAGAGCAGAATGTTCACGCATGCAACAAGCTTTTCAGGGAGTTGCTTAAGGAAAACCGGATTTATTCCAATATAGCCGAGGCAAATGTTCAAGGAAAAATAATCGCAAGTTCTAAACCTTTCAATCTTGTTAGCATCAGGGATAGAAAATATTTTCAGGATGCATTACGGACAAAAGAGTTTTCTGTAGGAGAGTATGTCATCGGAGCAATATCGGGACGCCCGTCACTTCCCTTTGCCTATCCGGTAACGAACTCAAATGGGCAAGTGAAAGGGATTATATTAATTGGCATTGATCTGGACAAATATGGCCAATACTTTGTTCCTTTGACAAAATTATCCAAAGGATCAACTCTTAATCTTCTTGATCACAAATTCAGACGTCTCTATCGGTATCCAGATACGGAAAAATACATAGGCAAAATTGATTTACCAGAGATAGTCAAGTATATGTCAGCTCAACCGGATGATGGTATTTTTAGAGCCATCGGGGTTGATGGTGTCAAACGTCTTTTCGCCTACAAGCGGTTTTATCTGAAGAACGCCTCATCACCATACCTTTACATGCGTGTCGGCATTCCCGAAGAACAGGCGCTTGCTCTCGCCAAACATACTTTTCATCGTAACATTGCGTTGTTCATTTGTTCTTTCATTTTGGCCATGTTAATCGCATGGTTGATGGGTAATGCTCTTATCGTAAAAAGGCTCCGTATAATCGTAGCTGCTTCGCGACGCTTGGGACGTGGTGATTGCACTGCCCGCACAAATATAAACTACAAGGAAGACGAACTCGGTTGGCTTGCGCAGTCCTTTGATCAGATGGCTGAATCATTGGAGGAGACAGAACTGGAACGCAAACAATCGGAGCGGTCACTAAAAGAGCGGGTTAATGAGCTAAATTGTCTTTACGGCATATCGTCTCTGATAGAGTTACCGGACATAACAATAGATGAAATATTGCAGAGAACCGTTATGCTTATCCCTCCGGCCTGGCAGTTCCCTGAAATAACAGAGGCGTGCATTGTTCTGGAAAAACAAACTTTTCAAACGGCAAACTTCAGGGAAACACCCTGGATACTGGGCAATATAATTATTGTAAATGGAAAGCCGGCCGGAGAGATTGTGGTATCCTATCTGGAGGAGCGGCCGCAAAGCGACGAAGGACCGTTTTTAAAAGAGGAGCGGCAATTAATAAAGGCCATTGCAGAGCGGCTTGGCCGCGTTATTGAGCATAACATAGCCGAGATGCAAATCCGCCTTAATGAAAGACGGTTAATGAGTCTTTCAAATATTATGCAACTCGGTACCAAGACAACGCAGGAGTTCCTGGACTATGCGCTCAATGAAGTCATCAAAATCACTCAAAGCAAGATCGGTTACATTTACTTCTACCGGGAAAACAGCAAGCAATTTATCCTGAACACCTGGTCGAAGGATATCATGAAGGAATGCACGATAGCTGATCCACAGACGTGCTATGATCTGGAGAAAACCGGCGTTTGGGGCGAGGCTGTACGACAGCGCAAGCCCATCATCATAAACGATTTCCAGGCCGCTCATCCGCTCAAGAAAGGATATCCCGAAGGCCACGCCCATCTCAACAAGTTTTTGACCGTGCCTGTCTTCAAGGACGATGCTATCGTTGCTGTTGTGGGCGTGGCCAACAAGGCCGGCAATTATGATGAAACTGATGTGCTTCAACTACATCTTTTTATGGATGCTGTCTGGAAATCTGTCGACATCAAAATGGCTGAGGAAAATTTACACGAAAGCGAAGAACGAATCCGCGCTATTGTTAATGCCGCCCATGATGCTATCATCATTATAGATAACAATGGAAATGTATCCTATTGGAATCCGGCCTCCGAGCATATTCTCGGATACACCAGTGCGGAAGCAATCGGAAGGAATCTTCATGAATTGATCGCACCGGAGCGTTTCCTTCCATCTTATCATGCGGCATTTCCTGAATTTCAACGAACTGGAAGAGGAAACGCCATCGACAAGACCCTGGAATTGGCCGCGCGACGAAAAGACGGCCAGGAAATAAACGTGGCATTGTCTTTGTCAGCCGTAAATATAAAAGGGGTTTGGAATGCAGTCGGCATTATCCAGGACATCTCCGAGCGCAAGCAGGCAGAATCCCAAAGGGAAGCTGCGCTCGAGGCGCTGCGAAAAAGCGAGGAGCGGTTTAAACAACTGGCCGAAGTGTTTCCTGAAACTATTTTTGAGGCGGACATGAAAGGCAATGTTACCTATGCTAATGAACATGGCCTTAAACAGTTCAATTTTACGGAAGAAGATATTGCCAAAGGCGTAAATATTTTCGACATGATATCGCGCGATGATCTTAATCTGGCAGTGGAACGTATCCAGAGCAGAATACAGGGAGGCAATAAAAAATATCTTGAGTATCAGGCTCTGAAAAAAGACGGCAGTGCCTTTCATGCACTGGCTTTATCGGTACCGATCATTCTTGACGGAGCGCCGGTCGGCATAAGAGGATTCATTCTTGACATCACCGAACGCAAACGCGGCGAAATCTATCGCGAGATGGGCAACGAAATCCTCCAGATCCTCAATAAGCCTGGTGATTTGCATGATTTAATTCAAAGCATTCTTACTATATTGAAGACACGAACCGGATTCGATGCCGTGGGCATTCGCCTGCGGGAGGGAAATGATTTTCCGTATATTGCCGAGAGCGGTTTTTCTAATGATTTTCTGCTGACGGAAAACTCGCTGATTCAGCGAGGTGAGGATGGCGGTATGTGCCGGGACGAAGACGGAAATATCAAATTGGA
>JBEKJX010000220.1:0-5245 GCA_050011015.1 Smithella sp. | reverse complement strand
TCAATACCTCTTTTAATGTCCGGGGAGAACCAATCGTGTGCTCACCGAAAGACGCTTATATGTGCTTTATGAGAACCAATATGGATTACCTTATTATGGGCAATTATCTGTTGAATAAGGAAGAACAAAAACCATTGAGCAAAGATATCAATTGGCTGAAAAAATACGAAAACGATTAGCGACACTATGATTATCGAAGAAATAAAAAATATCAAAGGTGATAAATCCGATTCGAGAAAATTCGGAATTACGATGGGCATAATCCTTGCGATTATGGGATCTTATCTGTTATGGAAAGGAAAGAATTACGTTGAATATGTTTTTTCTCTGGCCGCCGCTTTTTTTCTTCTGGGTTTAGTTATCCCTTTCGCACTCAAACCTATTTATAAGGCATGGATGGTTATGTCAATTATCATGGGTTTTATTATGACCAAGGTAGTCATGGTTGTTATCTTCTACATGATAGTCACTCCCGTGGGTTTTGTCGCTTCAATAACCGGTAAAAATTTTCTGGACATGAAAATTGATAAGGAAGCAAAAAGTTATTGGATTGCCAGGCCGACGGCACAAAAAGAAAAATCCGATTACGGAAGGCAATTTTAATTAAGATTAATTTAAATGAGGGGTATACAATTATGAGTAAATTATCAATAATTACAGAGTTGTGGGGGTATTTGAAAGTTAGAAAGAAATGGTGGCTTGTTCCTATAGTTTTTTTCCTGCTGCTGATTGGAATAATGCTGATTCTGGCAGAAGGATCGGCAGTGGCGCCTTTTATCTATACATTATTTTAATTTCCCAGTACAAAAAGGAGCATGAATGTGTCGAATCAGGAAAAATCATCAGTTAAGAAAATAATAACAAATTTTTTAATCAACATACTGATATTAGTCGTTTCTCTCTGCATTGCGGTTATCATCGTAGAAATAACTTTGCCGCTTTTAAAAATTCGCAATCTTGAGGAAGCGGTTTATCAGGTAAGAAGGCCTGTAGTGCACGGAATCTACGGCGCCTATAATCCTAAACTTTATTATACTCTGCAAAAGAATCTGCATCATGTCCGGCTATTCTATCCGGGGCAGCTCGATTATACAGTGGATACAAATGATCAGGGTTTCCGTGGTCCCAATTGGGATTTGTCTCCCCGTCGAAAAAATGTTGTCATACTGGGAGATTCATTTGCCTTTGGCTGGGGTGTTGGGTGGGAGCAAACAATAGGAAAGATTCTGGAAAAGGAATTACAAAAAAACGATCCATCCTATCAGGTGATAAATCTGGCTATACCGGGCTATGATTTTGACGGGATTATCCGGTGTTTTGAATTATATAAAGACATGTTAAAGCCTGTTGCGGTAGTTTACATTTTTTGTCCCAATGATACTTTGTGCGACGTTAAAAAAACTTCCGCCACGGAGTATGATCTGGAATATCATCCCGGGCCTGATGATGAAAAAAATTACCGTGCGATGGTTGCCCGCCAGCAGCCTGATTACTGGTCGTGGGACAAATTTTTTCGCAGCTCTTACTGCAAGGCTTATCATGCCCGTGTCCTCAGACGTATATTTGACAAAAGAATTCGCGCTTCTCTTGCCGAGGACAAAGCGCCGGCCGGTTTTGATTTTTTTCCGCCCATTGCCGCGCCGGCTAAAAGTACTCTTGATGATAAGCAAAAGCAATTGATGTTGTATTGTTTAAAACGTCTCCGCGCGGATGCCGGCGGCAGCAAACTTTATATACTGGACACATCGGATAAATCTATTTTATATAAAAAAGACGAGACTGATAACAGAAGATGGGTTATCCGTCAGTTCAGCGAAGCGTACCCGGGGGTAATTGCTATTGATTTTGAAAGTTATGTTCGAAACACGCCTGACGGCCGGAAATATTTTCTGGATTATGATGACCATTGGTCTGTCGCAGGGCATGCGGCGGCGGCCAGACTGCTCATAGACAAGTGGTCAAATTAGGTCCAATATTTAAGGAGAAGCTTTTGGAAAAGATTCCCCTCTCGATTGCGATAATTACAAAAAACGAAGAAGAAAATATTCGTCAATGCCTGCAAAGCGTCTCGTTCGCGGGGCAAATTGTCATCATAGATTCTGGCAGCACGGATTCCACCTTGCAGATTGCGGCACAATTGGGTTGTGAAGTTTATCATGAAGAGTGGCGTGGTTTCGGTCCGCAGAAGCAATCGGCAATTGAAAAATGCCGCCATCCCTGGATACTGGTTCTGGATGCCGATGAGCGTATTCCTGCGGATACGGCGGATATTATAAAAAAGATTGTAACTGATCCTGACACAGAAGCAGCTGGATTCAGCTTCCCCCGCAAGAATTATTTTCAGGGGCGATGGATCAAGCACGCCGGCTGGTGGCCGGATCGAATTGTTCGCTTATTCCGTAAAGAAGCAGGACGGATGACGACAGCAATCGTTCATGAATCTGTAGAAGTTCAGGGAGGGGTCGGGTCCTTGGACGCTGCTATTGAGCATTATACAGAGAGCCGGTTGAGCAAAATAATCCAAAAAATTGATAGATATTCAACCCTGGGCGCACAATCCGCCTTTCAGGAAGGGAAAAAATCTTCAACCGGCGGCGCTTTCCTGCGCGCTTTCTTTACCTTTGTTCAGGACTATTTTTTCCGCATGGGGATTCTGGATGGCATGCCCGGGTTGACACTGGCTGTTACTGATTCAATCAATAAATTTTTTAAATACGCGAAATTGAACGAACTTATAAAAATAAACCGTGGCGGTAGATAATCAATGAATAAGCGCTATGGTGACCATCCGGCCGATAAAATTGATATATCGGTAATTATTGTCAACTGGAACACAAAAGATCTTTTGAGAGACTGTCTGAACTCAGTATATAAAACTGTCACTGATCTTATCTTTGAAGTTATTGTTGTTGATAATTTCTCATCTGATGGTTCTGTGGCGATGCTGGAAAAGGAATTTTCTTCCGTCATTAAAATAGTTAATAAAGATAATAAGGGTTTTGGCGCGGCTAATAACCAGGCATTGGCAATAATGAAAGGCAAATACGCCCTTCTATTGAATACTGATGCTGTATTGACTCCTCAAGCAGTGAACAAGTTATGGGATTTTTGCGAGGCAAATGAAAAAGCGGCAATTGTATGCGGGCAGCTTTTAAATTCCGATGGCAGTAAGCAAAACTCGATTGCGTCTTTTCCCGGCTTACTTACTCTTGCCGTCAATACTTCTATGCTGGAATATTTGCTTCCCCGCCTTTATCCCAGCAAGAGATACAAACACAAATTGCCTATTGAAGTAGATTCAGTAATTGGCGCCTGCATGATGATAAGAAAAAAAGCTTTGGATGAAGCGGGCGCTTTTGATGAACGTTACTTTTTCTTTTTTGAAGAAACTGATTTGGCTTATACAATGCGGATCAGGGGATGGAAAATTTATCATGTCCCGGATGCTTTTATCTATCACTTACAAGGGCAAAGTGTCGGACAAAATGCACGATCACGCATTGAATTTTACCGTTCACGATACCAGTTTTTAAGAAAATGGCACAACCCTCTCTTTCTATATTTTGCTAAGATGATAATTTTTTTACGTTTATTGGTTAATAGTGTTTCCTCTGCCAGCTTTACCATCTTTACCTTAGGTCTGAACAAAAAGGCGCGATATAAATTGGTTATCTATTCTGAATTAATCCGTTGGCATTTTCAAAAAAATAATTATCGGCAAAACAAAAATAGTCGAACTAATACATTGACACTATAATATGATTTTAGTAATAAACAATAGTTTGTTCGATAGGTTACATTACTTTTTTGATGTAATTCAGAGGGCGGAGCTGTAAGAAAAGTATGTTATACCAATACTAAATCAGAGGGCTATCTTTGTAGGTTTCGTTGCTACTTTTTTCAACGTATTCACAATACATCGGTTGCCTCGATATTATCTTTGATCCAGAAATGGTGTTAGATAGAAAGAAATATTTTTTAAATAAAACATAAAGAACCGGGGAGGCGAACAAATTTAATGGATGAAATTTATGCTGTTTTTAAGGGATTTCTTGACCCTCTTTTTATTGTGTTTGTTTTGCTTATAATCTCTTTTTTTATTTTTTTACTCAATTCCAAGAAAAGAAGCGACGCCTTGCCTCTTTTATTGTGTATTGTTTTAATTTACGGCGCAAGCATAGCTCCCGTATCCAATTATCTTTGCTACTATCTGGAAAAGGACTATATTAATAACCCTAATACAGGTAAAAATAATATTGATGTAATTGTCGTATTAGGCTCCGGGACGAAACAAATAAATTCCTTAAAAGATACTTTTAATTCAGAAATAGAATCTCTCAGACTTCTTCACGCTGTTGCAGTTTATAATAAAAGCGGAGCGCAGTATTTTGTTTGTTCCGGCAAGGGAAACAGTAAATCATCGGAAGCGGAAACAATGGCAAAATTAGCGGAGAAATTAGGTATACCCAAAGAAAAAATAAGAATGGAACCTAATTCAAGAAATACCGGCGAAAATGCCGGTGAGTTCAACAAAATGTTTGGTAATAAAAATATTAATGTCGGCCTTGTTACTTCAGCGTTTCATATGAAGCGCAGCGAGCGGGAATTTAAAAAATATTTTAATAACGTGCTGCCGCTGCCCGCTCATTATTTATATTCATCACCGAAGGGGAATGTCGTTATTCGATATATACCGCAATCGGAAGAGCTTTATAAAACTTCCATTGCCATTAGAGAAATTGTCGGTCAATGGTGGTACAGATTGAAATAATTATGAAAATAAAAGTAAGTATAATATGAAGATAATAAAAACCAGGCACGGGAGACATTATTAATTTTTATCGATGAAACGTTGTTTTGATTTTACAATGGCATTAATTTTAATGATTATAATGGCTTTGCCCATTGCTGTTATAGCCATTATGGTAAGACTCACTTCGCCTGGTCCGGCTGCTTACTGGTCGGAACGTGTGGGCAAGGACAATAAAAATTTTCTCATGCCTAAATTTCGTACAATGCATAATGGTTCTCCTGAAGTAGCAACACATCTTTTACAAAATGTTGAAAGTTATTTAACGCCATTCGGGTCATTCTTACGCAGAGCAAGCCTTGATGAATTACCTCAGCTTTGGTCTGTGCTTAAAGGTGATATGAGTTTTGTGGGACCGAGGCCGGCACTTTTTAATCAGGATGATTTGATAAAATTGAGAACGGAGAAAGGAATTTCCAGACTTACACCGGGTAT
>JBEKJX010000219.1:0-5273 GCA_050011015.1 Smithella sp. | reverse complement strand
GTCAAAGACCACCATTTGATCTTCTTGGCGCGTTGGCGTGGACAGTCCCTGAAACCAAATCATTTCGCCCGACTCTGTGTAGATCCGGCCTTCAAAATTCCAGGAAGTTTCTGTTTCCACCGCTGTTTTAATAGAGATCAGAAATCTGTCTCTGTCTTCCTCATGGACATGAGAAAGGAAGAATGGGAACATATCCTCCAAATTTCTCGTTTCACCAAAAAACTCCGTTAAGCGTCCATTGGCGTAGCTCAATCCGTATTCGCCGCTGTCTTTTGCATAGAAACGATAAATAATTCCCGGCATATTCTGGGTGATGCCGCGCAAACGTTCCTCGTTTTCCCGCAGAACCATTTCCGTATGCTTTCTTTCACTGATGTCACGACACACATTAACAATACCGAAAGGTGTTCCGTCTTCGTTACGTAAGACATCACCATTAACGTCGATGGGGATTCTCCTGCCGTCTTTTGTTATAAGGATGTATTCTTTGGGGCGCCCTCTGCGTTCTGTCATGAGTTGGATATCTTGTATTACTCTCTCATGGTCTTCAGAAGAAAGGAACATTAACATGTTACGGCCTTCGATTTCCTCACGGCTGTAACCACTGATCTCGAGGGTATAATCATTCAAAAAGAGGATCTTCCCCTCAAGGTCAGTACGGACAATAATATCGGGAATGGTATTTACCAGTCTTGTGTATAGTTCTTCACTTTGACGCAGAGCTTCTTCTGCCCGTTTGCGGTCACTGATGTCACGACACACATTAACAAGCCCAAAAGGTGTTCCATCTTCATTACGCAGGACATCTCCATTCACTTCGATGGGAATTATACTGCCGTCTTTTTTCACAAGGTTGTATTCTTTGGGCCCCCGGTAGCGTTCTATCATGAGTTGAACATCTTGTATTACTCTCTCATGGTCTTCAGGAGAAATGAACTCGAGCATGTTCCGGCCTTCTATTTCTCCCCGGCTGTAACCGCTTATTAGCAGGGTATAATCATTCGCGAAAATAATCTTCCCCTCGAGATCGGTGCGGACAACAATGTCAGGAATGGCATTTACCAGTTTGGTGTAGAGTTCTTCGCTTTGCCGCAGTGATTCCTCTGCCCGTTTGCGCTCGGTAATATCGCGATCAATTCCTTTAAATCCCGTTGGTTTTCCCGATGAATCTTTTATTAGCGATGCAGATCCTTCAATATATCTTTTCGTTCCGTCTTTTCTTGTTATCTGCCAGGAGAGTTCTTTCAGGGGTTCTCCTGAAGTATAAACTTTGTTGTATGCCTGAAAAAGTATTTCTGCATTATCCTGATCCGTATACTGCCGGTAATTCATGCCCATCAATTCATCTCTGGAATAGCCAAAGTGACGGCACATGGCATCGTTGAAAAAGGTAGCCTTGCCGGCAAGATCAACTTCAAAATAAGCCTCTTGCATATTTTCCAGAATGCTTCTGAATTTTTCCTCGCTCTCCCGTAACTTTTCCTCTGCCAGTTTACGTTCCGTTATATCTTCAACATGCACCATGACAAGATCATCAGGCACAAAGGCATATGTGGCGACTATGTTTCTTCCGGGCATGAAATGCTGTGAGAGCAACTCCTTTTTAATGACTGCTTTTTCTTCAAAGCATCTGTGAATATCCTGCAAAACATCCTGTTGCTCACGATACATCTCCTGTGCCGTTTTACTGATGAACTTTTTAATGTTTTCTCCGGTCACAGCCAGTGCTGCATCATTGCATTCCAGCAGCACAAAGTCCGCACCAATCTTTTGCCAGGTGAAGGTTGGAATGGGGCTTCCATGATATTGCGTCTTAAAACGCTTCTTGCTTTCTCTTAGAGCTTTCTCTATCTGCTTACGCTCGGTGATGTCGTTAACAATTCCTATAAATCCTATCGGCGTTCCTGTTGAATCTTTTCGTAACGATATAGAGCCTTCAATATATATTTTCGCATTATCTTTTCTCGTAACCTGCCAGCAAAATTTTTTAATGGGTTTCCCCGTTTTATAAACTTTGTAGTAAGCTTTAATAGCTTTTTTTGCCGTTTCTTTATCCGTATAGCGCCGATAATTCATTCCCATTATTTCTTGACTGGAGTATCCGAGAATATGGCATATCGCATTGTTAAAAAAAGTGATGTTGCCGGCAAGGTCTAATTCAAAACATCCATCTTGAATATTTTCAAGGAAGTCCCGGTATCTTTCTGCGTCTTTGTTTTTTAATGCCTTAGCCGCAGGCTTTTTCAAAGAAACAGCGTCTCTTAACCCGGGTTTCTTTTTACCCGTTTTTTCATTTTTCTTTTTTTCTTCTTTCTTCTTCTTTAATAACAAAGATTTTTTGAGGGGTGGCGTTCTCTTCTTTACAGATTTAACCTGCTTATTATTTACGGTTTTGCTTTTCATAGCGCAATATCCTTTTACGGTTAGTTAAGGATTGAAATGATTTTTACAGAAGCGCCGCCAACAACGAACTGATCACTGAATAACTTAAACATTAAACTTCCATTATGATAATCAGACTTAACGACAAGTTGTGACAAATACTTTGATTTACTTATTTTAAATTATAAAATCAAAAATAATAAAGTCAATGTATTTTTAAAGAATGTTTGGTATGGCGACGCTGTTTTCCATTGGCTTTTAATTGTATTGATTATTTATCAAAGTACAGTGTTTTCATCGATGTTAACAATTTGCAGGTAACGGTAAGAATAGTTATCTTTTTAGTTGGCGGCAAAGATTCAGTACCGGCATTTGCCGCTGATTTCCAGCACTTTCACACGAAGAATCAGAGTCTTTTTCAGTACTTCCTCTGTAAAATCCCGTGTGCCGTTTCCATACTGACACATAATCCATTCAAGCGCATCTTTTTTAGCTTCTAAATCCTCTAATATCTCTGCTGTGCCTGATCCAATGACGCTCTCGTATTTGGCTCCCCATTTGCAGGCCTGCTCAGCCCTCACAATATTATGGAGGATATCGAACTCGAAACAAACCTTGTTATTTCTCTTGATGATATCAATCTTTCTTCCTTCCGGCGCGGCATGAAAATAGAGAAAGCTGCCATCATAACCAAAATTAAGAGGAACAATATAAGGCTGACCATCGTCACACACTGCCAAACGGCAAACCCGGCAACGTCTTATGACGCCGTCAATATCTTTCCTGTCTTTTATCTCTCTATCTGTTTTACGCATTCTTTATTTTCCTAACCTTAGCATCATGTTTTCTGGTCGTCATTTGATTCCCGTTGCCTTAAAAAACGTATAGCAAAATACTCCGTCGGGCTCCGCCGTCCGGTATAAATCTCTGATTCCTTTTTCAAAAACATTTTGTTGAATGATGCCCGATTTGATTGCCGGTGCACGGACACCCTCAATCATAGCCGTGAATGTCTTTTTCGTAAACCCTTCGACAAGTTCCGGTTTACTGAAATCAACATAGACCATTCGGGGAGATACTCGAATTGAGCCAAAGCCTGCACTGTGCAACAGCGGATATAGCTCTCTGCCCACCATGGCGTTGCCGCCAGCTTGTCGTTGCAGTTCAACCTGACACGCAATAGCCTTATGCGCCGCTTCGCTGTCCGGATAAAAATAGGCAGAGCCATGATCTCCCTCAATTACCGTGATGGTGCCGCCTAGCTTCAAGTAGTTTTTCAGCGTTTGCAGCGCCTCGACTGGCTGCGAGAGATGTTCCAGAACAAAACAGACGAAAATGTGGTCGAAGGAGTCCGGCTCATAAGGCAAATTGAAAATATCGGCCTGTTCGAATTTAACATTGGTTAAGGCTGCCGTCACTGTTTTTTTTCTTGCTTCATTAACGGAAGTTTCGGATATATCAATTGAAGTAATCAAAGCATTGGGACTGTTTTTCGCGAGGGTGACTGTTTGCGCGCCAACTCCACAACCGGCTTCCAGAACAAGGCTCCCTGCCGGATACGAAGTATCCGAATGCAGTAACTCTACCAGTGTAGAGGCTTGATCCTGTAACCGTATATTTTCCCGATGATCGTAACCGTGAACGTATGATTTTTTCATATTTCCTCTTTTGTGATGAATGCGGAACCAGCAGCTATGCTTGTCCGAGTTTGCAACCCCACGTCAAGCATCTTTTGCCTGAGGTGATCTTATAACAATTTGATTCTGAATAACTACGGCAACAAGTTTTTCCTGTGAGTCTTGAATTTCCGTATATAACAACATCAGACTGCGTCCTTTATTAAGCAACTTGCTTCTTGCCGTTAATGTCTCACCTAATTTGCCGGGACGAATCAGATTGGTTTTGGATTCTATGGTACTCGTTCTGGAGTTTGGTGGTAGATTTAAAAACGCGCAGATGGCACCCATCGTATCCGCCAAAGCCATAATGGCTCCTCCATGTGCAATCTCACCTATTGTGCAAAGATTTTCTTTGATTTCTAAAGTGCCGACGACTTCTTCGGTAGTCGCTTTAGTAACCTGCATCCCTAAATATCCTGGCAACAAATTACTGTGCGCTTCTTGAATCATTTTAACTAAATCTTCCATATTCATACCTTTTTTGAAATAAATAGGGCAACACGATTCATTAGTCAAGCCCATTATTAATGAATCTGCTTGCCGCAAGCAGCGGGGTATCATGATGGACCATCACTCTCTTCTTCGTCGCAAGCGACGGAGAATTGGACCCGAAGAGATTAAAAAACAAATTTGTTATTTCCTTTTTTTAGAGTTACGCTATAATTAAATTGACGTTAACTTCCGGCTGATTAAAAAGTCTGCCGCGTTGTTATTTGACACAGGTAAACCCATCTTTATCCATCACGATGGAGTTTAAATCTTTAAGGAAACTTTATGACATATAAAATTCTAGGTATTTCCGGCAGCCCGGTAAAAAAAGGCAATGTTGAGACGCTGCTGAATCGCGCCCTTGAAAGTCTACCCGCAAAAAATATTGAACATCACATTGTTCATCTTTCCGGATTGAAAATTCGCGATTGCATCCACTGCAATTTCTGTCTGACAAAACAGATACCGGGCAAATACTGTTCAATCAAAGATGACGCACAGGCCATCTTTGAAAAAGCGGAAACAGCGGATATTATTGTTTTGGCAAGCCCCGTGTATTTTATGCGCACTTCCGCGCGGATGGCGGCGCTGCTTGACCGGGTCCGTGTGTTTGTTTTCGGCAACCTGACGGCGGGTCGCATGAAAAATAAAATTGGCGCGAGCATGGCGGCAGCATGGCTGCGGCACGGCGGCGTCGAAACAACGCATTTGACACACATATTG
>JBEKJX010000218.1:0-14069 GCA_050011015.1 Smithella sp. | reverse complement strand
ATCAGCAACAGTCAGCTATTTGTCGCCAGGGTCGACGGAGCCGGAGGAATCGACGTCTACAATCTGCCGCTCACATCGGCAAGCGCACCGCTATTCACGATGACCAATGTAAGTATTCCGGAAGCGGTTGCTTTTGATAGCAACGGAAACCTTTACGTCGGCAATGACGGTGACGCTACTATCCGGGTCTTTAGTCCTCCGTTTGCCGCCACAAGCACTCCGAGCGTGACACTTACCGTGGGCGCCCCTGCTAATTTTGCGCTCTTCGGCATCGCGATAGGAAAATAACATGGGAACCTGAGGCGGCTTGGCGAACCAGAGGAACAACTCAAAAACGAGGCAGTTATCAAGCGGCAAGGGGGACGCCTTAAGTTATTAAATTACTGAGGGACATGAAATATAAGTTTTTTAGGTAATTACAAAACTTATCCATTCTGAATGAAAAACAACTCTTCAATTCAGAATGGGTAAGTTTCAATGTTTCTGACAAACAGATCAAGCTGAACTCTATTTCCTTCTATTTCCCGGTCTGTATAAATAATGTTGTGCCGAAACAATAGGAGAGTTAGCTATGTCTGTTGAATATAGAATCGAAAACAAACACGACTATTGCCGGTTGTATGTGTCTGGAGAATGGACTCGCGGACAGGAAGCAAATGAGGCTAAGAAAATCTGGGACGAGCTCGTGGAAGTAAGCAGACAGACGGAGATAACCCGTATTATAGCGGTGTTTGATATTCCGGGAAGTCTGCCCACAATGGAAGCCTTCGAGATCGCAAGCGCTCCTGTATCCTCTGGCTGGAGGAACTATCGTTGGAAGGTTGCCCTGGTCTACTCTTATCCGGAGAGATTTAAGAGCAACCTCTTCTCAGAAACAGTCGCAGTGAACCGCGGATATAACGTCAAAGCTTTCAGAAATGAATCAGATGCACTGGCCTGGCTGGGAATTGAATCAACGGATCAACCGTCGTCACAATAGGTACAACAAGGATGCGCGAGACATCACGCGGCCATGCGTGATTTGCATTATCGCACCTTTCAAATGTTAATCTTCAACTCTGACAACTGCCAAATACTGTAGATAAGCAGGTACACTTTTCCTCCTGTAGTCCACAGTTGCTCATTTTCCGATCTTATGCTAAATTACACCAAGAATTAATGATCTAATATTAATTCCTTTTTAAAATGGAGGTGTGTTCATGAAGTTTTTTTTAATGTCTTTCATATTAACCATTATGTTGTTTTGCTGTCCGTTTGCCAAAGCGCAGGACAACCTCACTGCCGATGATATAAAGTTTCTAAAAAGTTGCAATATAGAGCAGTCTGACATCGATGTCATCCCCAAACTGCCTCCCGACGGAAAAGAGAAAATCGAACTTGTGCTTGAAAGTAATAAAAAGAATTGTAATATGCCAATCCTGAAGGAATTTAAAGCAACGAGAGAATTTCTAAAAAAATTCACTCCTCCTCCCGAAAGCTGTCCCATGCCGCCGGTAAATTACAGTGGTGATTTTCTCACCAAGGAAGAAACAGACTACATTAATAATGTCGACAAGAAAATTTTAGACAAAACATTTGAGAATCTTAACAAGAATACTAAATGACTAAATGGCTTATGGCAAGAGAAAACATTGCACCTTGCAACCTGAACCGGCGAGTAAACAGGCCGCGCCCTATAAATAAAAACGGAGATTGAAGAATAATCATTCAATCTCCGCAATATAATAAACAGACTGCAACAAGGCTGCGAACCGGACTGTTTAGCTGATATTTCTTTTACTGCAATGCTTTCTTGATTTCGTAAGCAGTCCTGCCGCCGGCCGCTTTTCCTATGGTCTTATCCGTGTTGAACGGCGAAGGCTTGTAGGGAACTTGCGGCATGATGGTTGTGATCAAAGAGTGATCGTTTTTATGGTACAACTTGATCTCCGAGCCTACAGTTCCGACTAATGCGCCCGATTTATATTCGGTAATTTTGCCTTCAACAACGACTGTTGCGGCGGCATCGGCATCAGGCGCCACGGCTCCCTCGTCGATAATCTGATTTGCAACTCCCGCTTTTATCAAATGTTCGCGGAGACCATCGTAGAAGGAATTGATAAAATCCTGAGAAAGCCCCAAACCATCCGCTTGCGTGAAATGTTTTAATTCAATGGCCTTAAACTGTGACAAAGATCCGCTTCCCGAGGAACTACCAGCCGCTACTGATTGATTTTCCGCACCTCCTTTTTTAGGAATACCCTGACAACCGTTCAAAACATTCAATAACAGAAGCGAAGCGCCTAACATAAGCACAAACAAAGTAATTCGTTTCATGATTCACCTTCCTTAATGTTTTTTGATAAGAACTTGCTTTTACGATAAGGAACTATAGATAATTTGCAAATGCATGTCAATTTAAAATCGGGTAATGTCCTAATTTGATTTGTTGCGAATTATTTCTTTTAAAGATTTACTTTTTGAAATTGGATGTCTCTGGCCAGTTACTCTTCTCTGTGGTATTTTTTTCTCTAATGGTTTTTCCTTCCCTTTCTTAAATCTTTTAGACGGTCTTTTCGGCATTAATTATTACCTTCCTTTTTATAATCTTTAACAATAGAATCCCTAACTGCTTTTTCTGGTGAATTTACTGGCGGAATATGAAGAACAGCGTAGTAGCAACGCTCAGAGATCGCAAAAAAGCTGCAAAAGCAAGATGGTCTAAAAATTCGAAGCTGGATCCGTTTCCTCTACGTCAAAAGTAAAATCATAAATTATTTTTATATCTTTTTGGGGACGTCTATTTTCATTGAAACTATCTACATCTGTCTTTAGTTGTCTGCAATCACCAACAATCTGCAAACGCCTTTGTTGTGAAGAAATTTGCATATTTTGTTCAGATATTGTTCTAATGTCGTCCCAAAATGCAATCTGTTCGCCATTTTGATTCTTTCCCCTTACAACATGTTTTGCCCGTACTGCTCGACCTTGAGGATCAATAATATGCTCTTCACGCATTGCTCGGGCTAACTGATTAGCGCATTGGTCTATCATGGCAGATGGCTGAGGTAGCCATAGCCTTTTTAAAATAGCCCATGCTGCTATCTGATGCGTTGATGCTGGCCAACTCTGTCCATCATCAATGTATGCATCAACTATCTTCTGTAATTGCTTAGTTAATGTAGCCATTTCTTATCTCCTTATCTTGAAAAAGTGGAATTGTCTGTTTCCAACCATCAGTTAGTGATGATGGGATTATAATATTTTTTACCTTCTCTAACATTTGACGAAATGCCGAATACGGTATTTCTTGCCGAAACTGGAGTTGACCAACAACTATTCCCGGATGAACTTTAATTCGGTTTGCAAAGTTAACAATTTTTTGCCTTCCGTAAAGTGGTCTTACCCTATCAATAAAATTATTAAGCTCTGCATGTGTTAGTAAAAAATCAGTAGCAAAATAATTTGCATATTCTTCGGCTTCTTTAGTTTCGACTATCTGTTCAATATCATTAGTGTTTTCCATGAGTTCTGTATCTATTATCATTTTGGATTTCAAGCCATCTCGCCGCTTTACATGTCCAAGTTCATGGGCAAGTGTATACCAAAAGCAATCAATTCTATCAAAGCGAAGCGAGAGAACAATAACAGGGGACTGTTTATCAAGCCAGAACGTTACTCCATCAATCCTTGTCTGTGGCAAAGGCTCGATTATAAGGAAGCGTATACCGGCTTCTGATAGAATTTTGGGAACATGCCTTATTTCGTGTACACTATTTAATAAGTTTTTTAATTTCACTAATCCGTTATTAAAAGAGTGGTCAGAAAAATTTTTTGCATAAACAGCTTGAGCTAATTGTTTGGCTCTAAAAAACCAAGCTTTGTGAGATGGTAAAATTGCTTGCCCACCTTTTCGAGCGGCATGATCAAAAATAATAGGTTCATCTATGCTTTTTATTTCAAAAAAACGCATTACTCTTTTTTCTAATACGTCAACATTTTCCGAAGGTTCAATCCAATGCCGCTTTGCCATTTCTTTTATAGGAGCAATTTGATATAGTTTAGAACGTCTCACTATCGCATTGTCTGTATCTTCTGCACGCCATAATTGATAAGAGGTTTCTAAATTCATCCAATACTGTGCACTAGTTCCAAATGCGTCACCAAGAGCATTTGCCGTTTCAGGTGTAATTGATCTCTTTCCCATAATTAATTCACTAATTACATTGGGTTGCCGACCAATAATTTCCGCAAGTTCAGTTTGGCTCCAATTACGTGCTTCAAGTTCTTCCTTAATAAACTCACCGGGAGGAAAAACTTCGGCTACCTTTTTATTAATCATAATAATCTCCCTTAGTGATAATCTTCTATATTGATAATTATAACAATTTTCTTTCCTGCATCGCTTCCTTTAAATTCTAGTATAAGACGCCATTGATCGTTTATTCTCATAGAATACTGATGCTGCCGATTACCCTTTAATTTTTCAAAATTCAGCGACCGTAAATTATAAAAATCTCTCTCGTCAACAGCGGAATCTATTTGCTGCAAACGTTTTCTAAAAGATTTAATGACTCCTCCTGGGTATCCACCATCATAACTGGCATCCATTTCCAATTTTTTTAGAATTTTATCTTTTATAATTTTGTCCACGGCAAGTATTATACTTATAAAAATAGGTTTGTCAAGATAAAAATACTGAATTATCGTTAGTCGATAATTTTACTTTACAAATATTACAAATCGAGTATTATAATCACCATTAAATCAACATAAGAGTTTAATTATGCAACTGGGTTGTAGGTAATCATGTTTCTGAATATGCTTCTGTTCTTATGGGTGAGCCATGTTCATGGTTCTCTTCGTATTACACCCGCCATGCAAGCAGGTTTAACAGATCGTATTTGGTCTTTAGAGGAAGTTGCAGCATAAAAATCTTTTTTAAAAGATGTTGAAATTTCAAATATTTAGTTATACTTATACAAAAGATTTCTAAAAAAGGAGGCCAACATGTCATTAAATCTTGTAAACCTTGATAGCGTAACACGTAGTTTAATGTTAGACGAAATTGATAATGATACTAAGTCCACGAAACTATATATTAGCCCTCGACTAAATGTCATTGGACAACAAGAATATCCACGACTGTTAAAAGAGGCAGCGGAGAAACATGATGACTCATGGCTTGCGTCCCAACTTCGTAATAAATGTAATTTTTTTAATGCCTCTGAAACACGAAATTTAAAATCTGGTCCAATTTCAGCAAAAGTACCTTCAAATGCTCCTGAAATGCAGAAGGAGAATTCAATCGTTTTTACCTCCGTGGTCTTTGTCTTCGTGCAATCCAAGACAAAATACTAAAGTTAATAATTTATAGAGCCAAGTCAGTCAGTAATCCAAGACTTGATTCCGAATTAAAAATTGATTCATCTGTGTCACCACAGGAACTCCTTGATGATCTTCGCCGTAACATAGGCCTTGATACCTTCTTAGGTCTACCATCTGGCCCTAATTCGGGTTTAAGTACGAAATTGCCCTAAAAAAATTGTATCCGTCTTTCATCATCTATTGAAACAATCCGGCCATAATCGCTATCAGAACCACTTTGTAATTCGTAAATATGCGGTTCATCGGCAATACCCAACCCATATTCGATTAATAATGCTGTTAGCTTTCTGCAGAATTCTAATTCTTTCTCTTTATTGTTCATTTTTTTCCTTAAAAAATAAGAGAATACCTCTTCTAATAATAGATACGCCCTTTATATTCTTTATTATTTGTAAATAATAGGCTATGGCAAAATGTATCACTACCAAAATCGAAATTATCAACTATTCGCGTTTTCATTCTTTCGCCCTGTATTTTTTTGTTTCGACTCCAGTTGTTTTTTTGCGGTTTCGGAAATGTGTTTATCAAGGTCGTCAACATTCGCCCGGACTAACCGTCCGAATCTGGCGATCGGGAAATTATATTCCTGGGCCGTCTCAAGACTCATTCCGAGATAAGCCTCTATTTCCTTAACGCAGTCTAATATTTTTCCCTCAGCCATTTCCGCTCCGCTTCACCCTTAACCCTTAAAACCTAAAACTGTCATTCCGAACCGCCGCAGGCGCGTGAGGATTCTTAAAGACTTCTCACATTCGTTCGAAGTGACAAAAGCAAAAAACGAAGGGGTCTGCCGTTGACCTTTGATGATCTGCTTTTGCATTTCATGTTTCAAACGTAGTCCGGGTCTTCAGACCCGCAAAACAAGCGAGCCGGGTATAAAGGTAGGTAAGGTGTTGCTATTTAGTACCCATTTTTAAAATTAATATACCAGGCAAAATAATTTTGCCTATGCTTTTTCGACAGGCCTCGATGCTTTCTATAAATTTCCTTGAGTCTGGAAAAATAACCTTCCAACTTATTCGTTGTTGCTGCAATGCATTGATCATCAAGGTAATAAAACATGTTCGGCAATGCATGCAAAATTAAACTTCTTGTTCTCTGTAAATCACCATAAACTTTATCTCTGGATGGAAGAGATACGACAAGACTGCCATATTGCTTTTCCCAACGACGAACGATTTTAATAAATGCTTGTTTCCCTCTTTCATCTTTAACATCGGTTACGGTTAATAGTATTTTCCTCAAATCCTTTGACGCTTCTTGCTTCGGATATCTTCTTAACCATGATAATCCCTGTCGCTGTATATGCGCTATGCATCTCTGAACAATGATATCAGGCCATACATCCTTTAAAGCGCGAATAACGTTGGTATTACCGTCAATGGTGATGGCTTTGGGTTGAAGACCATTGTCCATCATTCCCTTAAACATCTGATAGGCAGAGTCATAGTTCTCACGAATATGGTATTTATGTGCGATAATTTTGCTTGTTACATTGTCCATTAATACCATGAGGCAATTCTCGTGTTTGAAATAAGTCCCGTCAAACTGCAAATATTTAACTGACCTGTAATCAAAACCAGACCGATCCGGTGTTCTTTCCAACCAATATTTTTTGACCTGCTTTAATTTCCAAATGCCATGACGACTAATATCAATTAACTGCCTGACCGAATAGCCTTCTGTAATCCATAATGCAAAACTCTTCTTCTCCCTGTGTCTCTTGTTTTTATAGTTATGGAATGTATATGTGTAACCACATTCCTTGCACTGAAATCTCTGACTGCCACACTTCGTTTGTCCGTATAATTTGACTGTTCCAGAACCACATCGTAAACAACTTTTTTAAATATTAAACCACTTTAATATTATTTTTTAACTACATTCATAACATATCAAAGTGATTATGCTTTCAATGTTTTTATCTCAATTCTAGCAACACCTTACCTACCTTTATGCCCATTTCGAACCGCCGTAGGCGCGTGAGAAATCTTTCTTTTACTTTTCACCCTTCACCCTTCACCCTTCACTTCTTTTCTAAAGCACTCCGTCGTTATCCTGTAACGTAAACTCAGGCACAATTTCCTGGAGTTTTCTTTTAATGCCTTTTGCGTCATGACGCGCGGCTATCTTTGTCAATTCGTCGATTTCAAGATAAAGAGATTGACAGGCTTCCTGCTGATTCCTTGCGCCATTGAAGTGGCTGCTTGAACGCAGAACCATGACTTTTCTATGGCTGGTGGGAAGGATATCTTCGCCGACTGCGATCAGTTCTTCGTATAGTTTTTCACCATCACGCAAACCCGTAAAAACAATTTTGATGTCCACATCCGGTTCTTTTCCCGAAAGGCGGATCAGGTCGCGCGCCATATCGGCTATTTTTACCGGAGTTCCCATCCTCAAAATAAAGATTTCACCGCCGTTTCCCATGGTCCCGGCCTGCAGGATCATCTGAGAGGCTTCCGGTATCGTCATAAAGAATCGGTTTATTTCCGGATGGGTGACCGTTACCGGTCCGCCGCGTTCAATCTGCCGGCGGAAAAGGGGAATAACGGAACCCGACGAACCCACGACGTTGCCGAATCTCACAGCCATTAAACGGGTGCCGTTTCCCTGCTGGCACTGCATGATTAACTCCGCGACGCGCTTACTGGCGCCCATCACGCTGGTCGGGCGAACGGCCTTATCGGTTGAGACCAGAACAAATCGTTGGGCGTGATGCCTGATGGCTGTTTCCATTGCCACGCGGCTGCCGATGATATTGTTTGTAACGGCCTGCCAGGGATTTTTCTCCAGCATGGGCACATGCTTATAGGCCGCCGCGTGAAATACGATCTCCGGTTTGAATTTTTCGAAAATATTATTCATGAGATTTTCATCCTGCACCTGTCCTAATATGGCTTCGCAATGCCGGAAGTAGCTTTCGTTTTGAATTTCCATCTGGATGTTGAACAGATTGGATTCGCTGGCGTCCAGCAGGATGAGTTTGCGGGGCTGATATTTTATGACCTGCCTGCATAATTCGGAACCGATCGATCCGCCGCCGCCGGTTATTAAAACCGTTTTTCCGTCGAGGTAATTATAAATGTTTTTAACGTCCAGTTGCACCGGCGACCGGCCCAGTAAATCTTCATAACTGATATCTCTGAGGGCCTTCATGCTGACCTGGCCGTCAATGAGTTCGCCTATCCCCGGCAATATTTTGTGCGGGACATTGCAACTCAGGCATTTTTCAGTAACGCGTCTTATTTGCTCACCGGTGGCTGAGGGTATGGCAATAAGTATTTCCTGCACATCCGCCTTTTTTAAAATATTGTGTAATTTTTCAACCTTGCCGAGAACCGGTATCCCGTGAATTGACATTTTTTGTTTTTTCGGGTCATCATCAATCAAGCCGACAACATGATAATTCAATTGATGGTTTTCAGAAATCTCCCGCAGTATTTTTTCGCCGGCATCACCGGCGCCGATAATCAGGACTTTTTTAACGGGTTCCCTGGGAAAAATTCCGGAGCTGTTTTCTTTGTCTGAATAAGAGGCGAAGAATGAACGGATCAAAAGGCGTTCCCCGCCGATGAGTAAAAAAGCAAAAGCGGAATCGATAATAAAAACGGAGCGGGAATATCCCTCGAATCTTTGTGTGAAAAGAATGATAAACATGACAAGCAGCAGCGATAACGCGCAGGCGCGGGCTATAAGCCAGAAATCTCTGACGCTGGTATAGCGCCACATGCCGCGGTAGATGCCGAAAGAAAGAAAAACAACAATTTTCAGCGGGACCATCCAGGAAATTAGAAATAAAATTTGCCGGATATTACTGGAATCAAGAGCGAATTCAAAGCGGAATAAATAAGCCAGAATTGTCGCTGTCGCGAAAATAACGGCATCGCTCAAAATCATAGTTGATACAGCTCCGCCCTCTGACTTACAAGGCACATTAAAAAACAAAGCTATTTTGAATAATTAATCAAAGCTATCTAGAAAATATAACTTAGTTTGTCAACTTAAATTAATCGTTGACTTTAACGACTTAGAATTTTTTAGACGGTGAATGAATGCCTGTAGATAAATAATGCAATAGTGAAACATTTGTTCGCGTGATTCCGGCAATTTCTCCCGAAAATATTTAAAAATAATTCTTTATGAAAAATCGTTTTTGTTGTAAAATAAAAACCATGCAGGAAGCGAAATATTTTGTTGTGTAAGAATTTTGAGTTCTGTTATTTCCGTTCATCTCGTGCAGGCAAGTGACGATCTTGACAGTTCCCTTATAAAAAAGAAAAATCAATTAAATATTGACGGGAATAATTTTATGGAATTGGAAAATTCAGGAACAGATATTATAATAGAAGAAGTTAAGAAAAAAAGAGGAAGGCCGGGGAATCCTGATAAAAAATGTTATGTTAAAACAGGTAAACCGGAAGGCAGGCCGAATTCGTACAATGATAAAATAGCCGACCATATTCACAATCAATTATTGCGCGGCAGGTCGCTTACGGCAATATGCGGCGATGAAAATATGCCCAGTCTTAAGACCGTTTACAATTGGCTGGATAAAAAACATCCTTCTTTTCAAAAATCATTTTTAGTCAGCTATAAAGCTTCAAGAATGCTTCAACTGCATTTGATTGGCGAAAGAATGGTAAAAATTGCAGATGACGACAGGAAAATAATCGTTACAAAAAAAATAAAAGACAAGAACGGAAACATAATTACAAAAACGATAGAAAAGAGTGCGCTGCCTCGGCAACAATTACAGATCAAAACCCTGAAGTGGTTGGCTGCGCATTTACAACCAAGGAAATTCAAAATAGGTTAAAAGGGGTTGCTGCTGATAACCATGGACTGCTACATGGTTATGAATGATGTATTTCGGGATGTATCCGTTAATAAGTTATTATATTCAAATACTTATGAATAAATGAATGATTTTATCAAAGCCATTCAGGACTGTAAAAACTCTTTTCAAAAATACCTGTTCGGGTACAATCGAAAGATAAAAATAAAAGGTCAGACAGCAACTGCCTAACCCTTGATTTTTTCTGGTGCCGGAGGTCGGAATCGAACCGACACTTTCGCAAGGAAAGGGGGATTTTGAGTCCCCTGCGTCTACCAGTTTCACCACTCCGGCACGGGCAGCGATTATATAGACGGAGTGCAAAAAGTCAAGCTAAAATCTGTTGACAAGCAATTGTAGCCTATGTTAAGTGGGCTGCTCAATTAATTCGGGATTTTATTGGGGTTGTAGCTCAGCTGGGAGAGCGCTTGAATGGCATTCAAGAGGTCAGGAGTTCGATCCTCCTCAGCTCCACCAAAACATAATTCGGTGTTCAGCCGAAAAACTGGAAAAAGGGAAGGGTTTATAAAAACCCTTCCCTTTTTCTATTATAAATCTTCCGCGGTCTTTTTGATTTTAACTCTTTTTTCCTTAATCATGGCTGCTTTGTTGCCCTCCAGCCATGTTTGCAATGCTTCCTGCCGCTTCATGGAAAGCAATATCTTTTTGTACATGGCTTTTTGGGTTTCAAAATCTTTCTCGTCAGGCTTGATTACATCCTTGAGCTTTAATATAAAATAGGCATCGTTGATAAAAAGAGGCTTTTCCGCGTATGGCTTGTTGGCGGAGAGCTGAAAAAGAACGTCGGTCGCATCCGGAATCGTTCCTACCTTGGGGATAGTGTTCCCCGGCTTGAAAACACCTGTTTCGTTAACTTTCAAGCCTTTTTCCCCGGCGATTTTATCAAGACCTTCTCCCGTTTTTATACGATCTATAATGGACTGCGCTTCTTTTTCGGCAAGAATCTGTGTTTCACTTTCGATAAAACGGCGCTTGACTTCATTCTCTATGGTGTCCAGTTTCGGCAAATAAGCGGGTTTTATATCAACAACTTTTAAAAGATAGTAACCATCTTCGGCAGCAATGACTTTACTGATTTCGTTTTTCTGCATATCCAGAATCATTTCGGTAAAGTTTTTAATGGATGTAAATTCCTGCGGCGGTTTGTTAACCGGAAAGAAATCCAAATTATGAATTTTTAAATTATTTTTATTGCCATAGGCATCCATATTATCTTCCTGATAGATAACGTCCCGTGCCTTCCTGGCTTCTGAATAAGCCTGAGGCAATCCTCTTGTTTTCTTTAATTCTTTAATTATTGAATTCTGGGCATCGGAAAGTGATAATTGTTTGCCGTCTTTGGTTTTATATTTATCTTTATTACTGCTGTAATAGCTTTTGACATCCGAATCGCTGATGTCTTGCGGGAAAGAATCGCCGGAAAAATATACATATTGAATTTTTATCTGTTCAGGAACACGGAATAAATTACTGTTACGCTTTAAATAATCTTCCAGTTCGGCCGGAGTCGGTGTAAATTTCTTTTTAATATTATTGCCGGAAATTTGCACGAAGTTAACATTGATTTTCTGGTTCTGCAACGCGTACAGGTCGTAAACTTCCTGATCGGAAATTTTAACACCTTCAAGAACAAGGTATTCAATTTTGTTTGCTATCATATCTGCTTTTTGGAGAGTTTCAAAATCTTCAGAGGTCATTCTATTGTAGCGAAGTATTTGTTTGTATTTGCGTTCATCAAACTCGCCGTTTGTTCGTAAGTCCGGTATAGACATGATGTTGTTTCTTAATTCATCGTCGGAGACTTGAATCTTTAAATCAGCGGCTTTAGCGAGAATAATCTGCCTGTTCAGTAAATCATCATATGTTTTTTTCTTGAGATCCATTTTCTTGAGCATTTCCGGAGTAAAATTTGCCCCAAGACGCCGCCGGGCCATATCCAGCATTTTTTCATATTCGTTGTGAAACTCGGCTTCGGTGATCATTTTTCTGTCAACGGAGGCAATTATTTTTGCGTTTTGGCCTCCTCTGTTGGAACCGAAGTATAGAACAAAAACTATAATAATGATTCCCAGGATTCCAATCATGAACCAGCCGCGAGCGTGTTTGCGAAAAAATTTAAGCATAAAAATCACCTCAAAAAAGATAACGAATTTGTTCAATAATAATTAAACTTTTACTCTATTATTATAGTCATTTATAAAATGCAAACATAATTTAAAAAGGCGTTGATTAGGATGATGAAATGCTGTATACATAATAGTTCTACGGAAAAGTCATTATATATTTGCGAAAATATAGGGGGAATAAATGTTATTTGATTATGTATTAGGAAAATTTTCCAACGATCTTGCGATTGATCTTGGCACAGCCAATACCATTGTTTATGTCAAAGATAAAGGTATTGTTTTAAATGAGCCCTCTGTTGTTGCTGTTCATCAGGATTCAAGAGGAATAAAGAAGGTACTTGCCGTGGGCAATGAAGCTAAAAACATGCTGGGGCGAACTCCTGGTAATATTGTTGCTATCAGGCCAATGCGCGACGGTGTAATTGCCGATTTCGATATAACTGAAGCAATGCTGAAGCATTTTATTTTAAGCGTCCATAATCGCAAGTCTCTGGTACGGCCGCGGATTATTATTTCCGTACCGTCGGGAATAACGCAAGTGGAAAGACGCGCTGTGCGTGAAACGGTGGAATCCGCCGGCGCCAGAGAGATTTATCTGATTGAAGAGCCGATGGCCGCGGCTATCGGAGCCGGTTTGCCTGTTTCCGAGCCCACAAGTTCAATGGTGGTTGATATTGGCGGCGGGACGACGGAAGTTGCCGTCATTTCTCTTTCCGGAATTGTTTATTCGAAATCCGTGAGAGTTGCCGGAGATAAGATAGATGAAGCAATTGTTCAGTACATGAAACGTAAGCACAACCTGCTCATCGGAGAAAGAACAGCGGAAATTATAAAAATGGAAATTGGATGTGCCTATCCATTTGATGAAATTAAAATTGGTTCTATTAAGGGGCGTGATTTAATTTCGGGAATTCCCAAAATAACTGAAACGAATTCGGAAGAAATAAGGGAGGCCATCAACGAACAGATCACATTTATCGTTGACGCGATCAAAGACACTCTGGAAAATTCTCCACCGGAACTTGCCGGCGATATTGTTGATCGCGGCATCGTTCTTACCGGCGGTGGAGCGCTGCTGGCAAATATAGACATCCTTATAAGAGAAGAAACCGGACTGCCTATAACGATTACTGATGATCCGTTGTCGGCCGTGGCCCGGGGCGCGGGCATGGCTCTTGATCAGATCAATGTGCTTAAAGATATTGCTCTTGAGGTATAAAAACGTCCGGAGCATAATATATGCTGATAAGCAATATTTTGTTTGTTTTATATGGCGTTAATGTTTTTTTGTGAATGTAAGGTAAATCGGCCCCAATGAGCCGCTCTTTGCTTATGATATTGCTTGTAAGCTGTTAAACTAAGCTCCGCAAACCTTCTATCCCGGCCGACTGCGTTCGATACGGCTTTATAATTATTTTCCTTATCAGGTAAGAAATGTTTTTTTTAAGGAAATACAAAACAATTATTTTCATTGCTGCTCTTCTTATCGTAGCTTTGATTGTGATTTCCTATAATTTAAAATATGGAACGGATAAAAGTTTTCTGAGAAAAATTGTATTGGAAACCGTAGCGCCGGCGCAAAATGTTTTGAGTTTTTCCATCACCAGTGTAAAAGATAACTGGTCGCGGTATGTTTTTCTTGTCGGCATTGAAGAGGAAAATAAAAATCTCAAGAAGAAAATCGAAGAACTAAAAACGGTTCTGATTTCATACCAGGA
>JBEKJX010000217.1:0-5323 GCA_050011015.1 Smithella sp. | reverse complement strand
AAACAGCTGCAAAACTCTAATCCTAATATATCTGAAGCAGCTATAAACGAGTTCAGAGTAGCAGCTCAAAAGTTTGGTGGCAGAATTACTAACTCATGGAATTCCGCTGAAGCTGCAAATATATATTTATCGACATTAATCGAAGGGTTTACAGAAGATCAAATGAATGGGGCTATAGATCATTACAAAACATCTCAAGGTAAAAAAGAACTGATCGTTATAAACGAAGCCGTCAATAAGTTAAGCAAATATATATCGGAAAGTATTCAAAAAGAAACTGAATTGGCAATGAATGATTTTCTAAATGAAGTGAAAATAATTGGCGAAAGAGAAAAAAGAAAACAGACTTTTATACCTTTCAAACAGTAATCTTCAATTTTATTTATTCTGTGAAGTTGAGGATAAGAAGGTGACGAGGAGGAAATGCATTGTATGGGTAACGAAGAATCTATCCGTCAGCAAATGAAAACGAAAAAAGACAAAGGCTATCTATTGTACGCGGCAGAAATGCGTCTGCCGGAATTCGAAAAACTTGATCGGGAAAAAACTTTATTTATACTTCCTGTCGGCTCGCTGGAGGTTCACGGGCGTCACCTGGTGAACTGCACCGACATGATTGGCGCCGAAGTCATGGCTGAATTTTCCGGGAATCTGTTCGCCCAGAAGCATACGGACTGGAAAGTAATTATTCTGCCGCTCCAGAATATAGGGACTGATGAATTGCCTCTTCCCGGCAGCATTAACTTTTCACGAAGTACGGTATACAAGGCTTTGGTGGATTACGGACGTTCTCTTGCCGGCTGGGGATTCAGGAATCTGGTCATGACAACTGCTCACGGCGGGATGATGCATAATATCGCTCTTGATGACGCATGCAGAACGTGCAACAGAAAGTACCATATGAAAATGATATCCCCGGGAGTTTTGGTCTTCCAGGATTATATATTCGGGAAAAAGTTTCCTCAGATGGAAAAGGAATTGGGCAGGAAACTGTCCGAGGCGGAAAAGATCGGCCTTATCGACCTGGAACACGCCGCCGGATGGGAGACCTCAATCATGCTCGCGAAACGGCCGGATCTGGTGGCGGATGATTACAAAAAATACGGGCCGACAAATGTGCAGCTAACCCCGTTTTATAAAAAGCTCGGACAATCTCTTGATGGAATAATCAGAAAAATTCCCTTCGTCGGCAGAATGCTCAAAGACGGAGACGTTTCACTTGACGAATCGTTCAGGCTTCTCAAGGTAGCGTACAAGATATATCATCAAAAAAATGAAGAGTTTACTTATTCCGGAGACCCGAGCGTTGCCAGCGCCGAAATAGGTTTCGCGTGGGAGGCGGCATTATCGAAGGATCTGGTTTCTCTGTATGAAAACGTTTTCATAACCGGGAGCAAAAAACCGAATGAAGTGGTTTCCCGTCATTCGGCTCTCTATATTTTAAGACACGATTTTATCGTATCCCTCACATGGGTGATTATTGCCGCGGCGATAATCGCGATAATTTTTCTACATCGTTAAAACGCACGTTTCCCGTTAGAAGCTTACCCCCGTTGGAAGCGTTTAGCACTTCCAACGGGGCAAACCGTTTTTTAAGAGATTGATTAAACCTTAATATCGCCTGCTTTCATTGTTTTTGTCGCCATGAATATATTCATGGGAAATTTACTGTGTATTTCCTCTATTTTCTTCAAGAGTACCGGATAACCTATCATCTTCGCCAGCGCGAACGGCCCAAAGGGATTGCCGCCGACATTGGTCATAGCCAGATCAATCTCTTTCGGATCATCGCATACACCTTCTTCCAGAAGCCTTGTCGCTTCATTGACCTGAAGCGCTATCATATGGTTCAAATCATATTCCCTGGTGGCCTTCGAAAGATCGATAGCGGGACGTCCCTGCGACCAGTCATAAATCCCCTTCCCGCTTTTCTTGCCGAGTTTGTTCGATTTCAGATACGAAAGTATGGCTTCGGAGGGCTTATAGTCTTCAGAAAGGACCTTGGCAAAATATTCCAGCCCGTGAACAGCAACATCGATCCCTGTATAATCTGTCAGTTCGAAGGGAGCCATAGGCATATGCGGTTTGAAGACCGCATCGAATTCTTCCGGGGAAGGATGCCCGGCTTCCAGTATCTTGGAGAGAAGCACCAGAGTCGTTTCATTAATGCGATTGTAAATAAAACCCGGGGAATCTTTCTTCACGATAACGGGAACCTTTTTGATTTGTTTGGCGATTGCGTATCCGATCTGGATGGACTCAGGAGAGGTTTTCTGGCCTTTAATGACTTCCACAAGTTTCATAAGGATAGCCGGATTGAAAAAATGGTAGCCGATGACTTTTTCCGGCCGACTTGTGGCTGTGGAAATTTCTGTAATACTCATAGTGGACGTATTGGAGGCCAGGATTGCATGCCCGGGAGCATACTTATCCAAATCGGCAAAAACCTTCTTTTTAATTTCCATATTTTCCGGAACAGCCTCTATAATGAAATCGGCATTCCCGGCAGCTTCTTTTATATCAATCGTGGGAGTCAGACGCGCCATGGCATCATGATAGGCCTCGGGAGAAAGTTTTCCTTTTTCTTTGAATTTGTCTAAACTGTTTTTAAGTCCGGTCATGCCGCGATCAACAAATTTCTGATCAATGTCGTACAGACACACATTATATCCGCCAAGAAGGCAGCATGCAGCAATGCCGTGTCCCATGTCGCCCGCTCCTATTACTGTAATATTTTTCACTGTTTCAGCCTGCATTGTACTTCTCCTTTTTCTACTGAATTGTTCTAATCTAAATAACGTCTTACTCTTCCAACGATTCTTTTTACTATTATACTCTTCATTTACACTCTTTTCATCTTCAATTAATAATCCATGCGCATCCGCCTGTTATCCTGAAACTTCCGATCCGGCGTGTGCCGGGCAATATTTTGTCAATTCATAGACAAAACACAAAAGTAATACCGATATCAAAGATTAATATTGCCCTGAACACCGTAGAATTCTAAATTAATATGTGTTAATATTCTAATGTTGGGGCAATGTCCTCATGTTTTATAATCCTTAATATTCTGTCAAAAAAACATCAGAAGCAGCATAAATGAATATCATGCAGTTTTTCTTTAATACAGAAATCAGCGGTAAAAGGGATGAAACCATAGATATCGTAAGAGGTCTGGCCGTTTGCGTCATGCTGGCCGCGAATATGGCGCCTTCATTTGCCCGCCAAACTCCTTACTTACTGCGAGTGATTTTTTCTTCCGCAGCGCCGATATTTGTAACGTTTGCCGGAGCAATGATTACCCGATCGGTGATAACCAATAATATGCATGGCATTATCTATTTTCTTCAAAGAGGAATGTTTTTTCTTTTTTGTGGAGCCTTATTAGATATCACGGCTAACGCGATTCCTTTTATTACTGTCGATGTTCTTTCTTTTATAGGCGTTTCGATGCCTGTTTTATATCTTATCGCGCACTGCCGTACCCGTGTCATCATAATGATGACAGGCGCGATTTTCATCCTGACTTTCGTGTTCCAACAAGTCATGGGCTACAGTCCCCAGATAATATACGCTCATATCGGCGAAAACGTTTTTGTTAGCCCTGTTGAAATAATGAAGCACTGGATGGTCGACGGCTGGTTTCCCTTGTTTCCCTGGCTCGGATATGGCGCTTGCGGTGTGTTACTGGCTCGTTTAAGATGGCAAAGCGCGGCGGGATTTAAGACGTTTAACCGTAAAGCCGTTTTACTCCCCGCGATTTCTCTTTTTATAGCGGGCCTCGCGATGATGAGCATGTTTCCGGGTCCGCAAAACATACGATCAGGCTATCAGGAGATTTTTTATCCCAACCGCCCCGGTTTCCTGACTTGGTCGCTTTCACTGATATTTTGCTTGGTGGGGCTTGTTGACGCAACCCGGTCTTTTAAAATGTGGAAACTTTTTCGCCCCCTGGGTGAAGCGCCGTTCTTTGTTTACATAGGTCATCTGCTGATGATTGGCGTCGTGATCGAAGACTATTTCCCCTCTATGGACGCTTGTACTTATTTTATGAATTTCACCGGTCTTTTTATTGTTTTTTTCATCAGTACCGCCTGGCTGAGAAAAGTACGGAAAAGTTATAAAAATATGCCAACAGTGCTGCGTTGGGTAATCGGCGGTTAGAGACGAAGCAACATCATTTACTGAAAGCAGACAGTGTCTTTTTAAAACATCATTTATCTTTTTGCATTCTTGTTCTTACTTTGTCCCATGATTTGGTGATGAGGAAGCTCTCTTTCACGTTATCAAGCATACGGACAAACCTGGGCCAGGGAACAGCAAAGGACAGTATATTGGAAGGCACACAGAGTCGTGCTGAAACATCAAACATGCCTAATACGGCACGATTCGCGGAGGATTTAAGTTCTTTGCATGGATAATCAACTATAGACGCGCACCCGGCGCCAAAAGGGGCAATGACCGCGTTGGGTTGCGGTTCATCAAAATTGGCCAGCGTAAAAAGACCGGAAAGAACATCAGGAGGGGCAAAGAAAATAACCACCAAAGGCATATCTCCATTTTCCATGCAATCCCATCTTTTGAAGACAATATAATTTTCCGGCGCCGGCGATGGTGTTTGATAACTCATAAGTTCTTTGACCATTTCCGGAGATTTCTTATATCGTTCTCCCTCCAGTTTGCCGGGAATGCCATAGGATAGAAAATATTCAAAAGCGGGTGTTAATTCGCTTTCAAAGCCGCAGTATCGTTTGCCGCCATTGCAACCAATTGTATCGGCATTAAAGCACAGGGTTTCTCCTTTCCGGACTTTCGCTAAATCTCCAATTATGCAACGATGTCCTTTAGGCTGTTTTGCCATAAATTTTGATTCCGCCAAACCGGAATAATAAAACCCTATAGGCAGTTCAGCGCCGGGAAAATATGTTGTCCAATTTTGTAAAAATCTTTCCTTGAATTCAGAATTCATGACCATCCTCCTTTTTCACCTTCTTGTCGGTCTCAAAAGTTCCATGGAACGGATTTCCGCCCTGAAGTAACTAACCCGGTTACGACCTAAAGCGACGCTCTGACAAGACATTGCTTTCTTACAGAAAAAATATAGGGGAATTGCATTTGTATGTCAATTATTTTAAAGTAATCATTACCTGTTGAAATATCGCATATGCGGGAAAAAACATAGACTCTATGTAAGAATTATCATCTGCAAAATAATGCTATGAACCGTATTGCTCTTCAATCCATTTCTGGTAGGCGCCGGTTTTGATGTTTTCCACCCATTTTTTCTGGTTCAAATACCATCTGACGGTTTTTTGCATTCCGG
>JBEKJX010000216.1:0-5336 GCA_050011015.1 Smithella sp. | reverse complement strand
ATCAAGCAGATATTGCTTGCCGGTGGTTCTGCTAAAGTCTACAACTTAGCGAGACATTTATCGGAAACGCTGAATGTCAAAACTGAATTAATTAATCCGTTTTTGAAAATCGGCTATAACAAAAGAAGCATTGATGTAAAAAATATAGAAAGCATTAAACCGGTTGCCGCGACAGCTATAGGTTTGGGCTTAAGGAAAATAGGCGACAAATGATTAAAGTTAATCTTTTACCCTATCGCGAGAAAGAAAAAAAAGAAAATTTTGTTCAACAAGTATTTATTATTGCGGGTTCATTCATTTTTTTTATTCTTGTTCTTGTATGGCTGCAAGTTTGGGCAAGTTCTTCATTAAGTAATTTAGAAAATCAGAAAAAGGAAGCACAATCCACGCTAGACGATTTAGATAAAAAAATAGGTAATTTGGAAAAATTTAAAAATGAAAAAAAAGATCTGGAACAGAAATTGGGGCTAATTGCAACTTTAGAAGAAAACCGTTTGGCTCCAGTGAAGACTTTAGACAATCTGGCCATGCTTGTTCCCTCGAAAGATATCTGGCTTGTCAAGATAATCCAAAAAGGAAACACTATTAGTATTGAAGGAATTGGCAGAGACAATATAGCTGTGGCCGATTTCATGAAAAGTATTGAAAAATTTGATCCGATAAAATCAGTGGATTTAGTATCTTCCAAAAAGGCGGAGATTCCCAACTTTAATACATTACAGCAGTTTAATTTTTCCTGTGTTTTGAAAAAAGGATTCTAATATATGGCGTCCATAACCTTAAACGATATAAAAAAAATGTCTGTTCAAGCCAAGGTGATGGTCATCATACTATTATTTGCATTAATTGGTTACTTAGATTGGTTTTACTTCTTGTCTTCGACGATAGAACAGAAAAATACTCTCAGTGAACAATATGCTGAGATGCAGGGGAAAATTAAAGAAAAAACAAAAATTGCCGAGCAGATAAATAAATACAAAGCTGATGTCGAGACCTTGCAAGGAAATTATAAAATGGCCCTGCAAAAACTTCCCGACCAGCGGGAAATTCCCGCTCTTTTTCATTCTGTGGCTTTGGCAGGTAAAGATGCCGGTGTTGAGTTTTTATTATTTGAACCCAAAGCTTCCGTACCAAAAACGCTGGATAAACCTCCGGCGGAATCCCAGACAGCTGCAAAACCTTCTGATCAAAAAGACCAGAAGCCGGCGGATACCGCTAAGGCTGCTGATGACAAAAAAGCGCATGTAGCGGAAGAGCCTCTTTATGACGAAATTCCTGTAGCGGTGTCGGTAATAGGAACCTTTCCGAATATTCTCAACTTTTTTTTCAAGGTGGCTCAATTGCCCCGGATTGTCAACATTTCTGATATTACCATGGGAGACAGAAAGGATGTTAAAGGAATGGGACAAGTTATTACGTTAACATGTACGATTAAAACGTACATGTTTATTGAAAAAAAAGAAAAAACAAGTGAAAACAAGAGTGACAACAAAACAAAATGAAAAAAATTAAATTCACCTTTTTTAACACGATTATAATTGCTTTTATTACAGTATTTTTTGCTTTTGCGGGTGAAGTAAAAAATACTGCAACCCCGATTGCTCCTGTTCCCGCAAAAACAGCGCCTGCCGCGAAACAAACTCCGATTCAAAACCCTGCACCGTCTGCCCAGGTTACTGTCCCGGCGCCAACTCCTTCTCCTGCTACGGTGGACAACTATAGTTATAACCCAGTGGGAAAATCTGATCCTTTCCTGCCTTTTATTATGGTAGAAATTCTTGCGAAAAAGAAAAACGAAATAAAAGAAAAAGAAGCTGTTTTCTCCATCTTCCCATTGCAGAGAGCCGAAACGGATAAGTACAGAGTGGTGGGAATTGCCGGAGATAGAGATTATAAAGTGGCTATTGCTGAAGATGCCACAAAAAAGTTTTATCCTTTACTAAAGGGAACACGAATCGGATTACATGACGGTAAAGTGATTGAGATTTTGGGTGACCGTGTTATCGTAGAAGAATATGAAAATAAAAAAGCAAAAAGGGTAATTTTAAAACTGCGCAAAAATTAGAATGAGGTAAAATCATGAAAAAATATTTATCCGGAATATTTATTGTCTTTGTAATTATTGCTTGGATTTTTACATATATTACAGGAAATTCTTTTGCTGCTTCAACAGAGGATAACAATAAAGCGCCTGAAAGTAAGACAGAGGTTCCTGCCGTTTCTGCCAATGAAGGGAATCTGGAAAACGTTTTATTTGCCAAATTGCCCGGTAAAGAGAGGATTCACCTTGTTGTTTCTAAACAGTCATCCGTTGATGTGAAAAGTAAAGTTAACGGCAGTTACTTGATTAAGTTGGAAGATATGCTAGTGCCGGAAAATCTATGCCGTTCCCTGGGAGAGGGGGAGTTAAACAATATTGTAAGCGTAATTCCGTCGCAACAATTAATCAAAGGCAAGCATTGGGTTTATTTAAATATTGCTGTTAATAAAATTGTTCCTTATTCAATAAGGCAAGAAGGGCCCAATGTGTTAATTGATTTTAATGTTTCCGGTTTGCAGGAAAAGAAAGCCAGTGATTTTCCGGAAACAACTGCAGTGAGAAAAGTAGTCGCAAAGGTTAGCGCGGAGACAGCGAGAGATGGCGACGATGTTAAGAAAAATGAAGCAGGAGATGCGTTTGTTCATAAAGAAACAGTAAAAAAAGGTTCGGAACGAATAATCTCTCTTGATTTTCAGGACGCGGACATAAAGAGTGTTTTGCGTTTGATGGCTGAATACGGCGATATCAGCATAGTTAGCGGCGATGATGTAAAAGGCACGGTAACTCTAACCATGAAAAATGTTCCATGGGGACAAGCTCTGGACACCATACTGGACACAAATGGTTTAGCCAAAAAACAAATGGGTAATGTTATTAGTGTGTTAACATTGGAAAGAAAGAAAAAAGAGGAAAACGATAGACAAGCGGCTGAGGATTCTCAAGTAAAAGCGGAAGAGACGCAAAAAGAAAGAGAACTAAAACGTTTATCTGAAAAAGGTTTATTAAAGCAGGTATTGATTGAAGCAAAGATTGTCCAGGCAAGCGAAACCTTTGCCAGAAATATTGGAGTTAATTGGGGTTTTGGAAATCAGCAGAAGGTCAGCGGCGGGACTTATGGTTTGGGTCTCACTGGCGGAAGCAATACATCTTCAACAAATTCATATTCACAATATTATCCTTCTCAAATTGGTGTGACAAATTCTTCGGGAACAAGCTTAGCCATGGCCGCGGTAAATTTCCCATCACTAGTAGCATCACCGACCATTGGTTTGGTATTTGGCGGCGCAACGGGCTTTCTTGAAACCCAACTGGCCGCTTTGGAAACTAACGGCACTGGAAAATTAATTTCTTCGCCCAAGGTTGTGACTATGGATGGCGTCAAAGCAATTATTAAGCAGGGCGCTGAAGTCCCGTACACAACTCCGGCATCAGGCACTTCACCGGCAACAGTTTCTTTTAAAGACGCTTTGTTGAAGTTGGAAGTAACACCAAGAATAACCGATGAAGGAAAAATTTCCATGGATATCACGGCAAGTAATGATAGTCCCGATTACGCAAATGAAGTGCAAGGCAATCCTCCTATCAAAAAAATAGAACTCGACTCAAAGGTTGTTGTTAGTGATGGAGACACGGTAGTTATCGGTGGAGTTATGGCGACAGACAACGAAAAAAATGTATGGGGATGGCCCTTTCTTCAACAGATTCCCGTTCTGGGTTGGTTATTTAAAACAGATGACGTAAGCACCAGCAAAAATCAATTATTGATTTTTATAACACCGAAGATAATAAAAAGCAAAAATTTTAAGGAAAGCTCGGACAAGGTAATAGATTAATGATTCTATCGTCTGTGCGCTTAAGCTTTTATCAGCGCCATGTTTTTCACGTTGAGGAAGGGTTTTGAATTAAATGAAACTGATTATAAACAAAGTTGCTTTTTCCTTTATTTTTTTGGCAATATTCCTTTGTTCCTCCTGCACCTTTACTCCCTGGCACAGGCAGCAGTCGGAACTATTTTTGAATAAGGGCATTTCTTACATAGAAGCGGGAAATTATAACAGCGCCTTAAAAGAGCTTCTGGAATCTGAAAAATACTATTACGGCAATCCTAAAGTTCATTACTATTTAGGCATGTCTTATCATGGCAAAGGCATGAAAGACAAAGCCATCGAGGAATTCAAAGAGGCGATCTCTTTAAATGAAGATTATTCTGAAGCGCATAATTATTTAGGTACATTGTACTCAGATAGAAATCTCTGGGATCAGGCGATTGAGGAATTTGACAAGGCTCTCAGTAATCCCATATATGATACGCCGTCAATTGCTCTTTATAATTCGGCATGGGCTTATTATTCCAAAAAGGAATATAAAACGGCTTTAGCGAAATATCAGGAAGCGCTTAATATCGATCCCCTCACCAGATTACGGCCGCAAATAGAGAAAAATGTAGGGCTTATTTATTTTGATCAGGACAACATCCCCGAAGCTATACGGCATTTTAAGAAATCAGTTGAATTGGATTCTTCACTTTTTGACGCTTATTTATTATTAGGTCAAAGTTATTTAAAAATTAAAGATAATAAGAATGCTAAAAAAGCATTCCAAACTGTCATCAGATTATCGCCGGACTCTCCTTTTGGCCGAATGGCCGAAAATTATCTCCAGTCATTGAAATAATCTGCCCGTAATATTTAATTTTTTCCATCCTTGACACGCTATATAGGCTGTGTTAGTTACCGCAAAATCAAATCCTTTTTATTTGATGGGTTAGCCTTAAAATATGAAAAATAATACTTTTGAGGGAGACCGTGCTGATTTTCTTGACGAATCAGAAGAGCTATTGCGTCAGAATAATCTGCTTGAAGCATTAAATCTTGCCACGGAGCGATTGCGTTCTTTTCCTGTAGATGCCGATGCCTATATGGTTTTGTGCAATGCTCTTATTGGAATGGGAAGGCTTGATGATGTGCGTGAAGCCTTGCGGAATGTGGGGGAAATTATTTCCGGGCTAACTCGTGTTTATGAACGGGTGGGAGATGCTTATCGGGAAAAAGGTTTCCATCAGGATGCGGCTGTTTGTTACGAAAAAGTTATTTCCCTGCATCCGGACGCCCAAAAGGCCAGGGAAGTTATCGGGAAGATGTTTCTTCTGGAACAGGAAGACAATCCTGTCCCGGAAGTTGATATTATTCAAAATGAAAAAATCCCCGAACAGGAATTCTTTACAATTACATTGGCGGAGTTGTATATTAAACAGGGGCATTTGCAGGACGCAGAAATAATTCTTGAAGAAGTAATA
>JBEKJX010000215.1:0-5363 GCA_050011015.1 Smithella sp. | reverse complement strand
GAAAGATAATCGCCAGCTTGCGGGAGAAGGGTATCGCGGCGGAATTAATTGATTTATCCATAGAGCAAGCGCGCGAGGAATTGTCGGAAGAAGAGGCGATTGTTGTTTTAATCAGAAAAAAGGCTGCGAAGAAGAAGCTGCCCGCTTTTGATATCAAAGAAAAACAGAGAATATTTCAAAGCCTGACGGGACGAGGTTTCCCGGCGGGATTGATTTTAAATAAACTGGGAAAGGCAGTAGAGGAAAATAGTAATGGCGAAGACTGGGAATGAAATAAGGGAAAGCTTTTTAAAATATTTCGCGGGTAAGGGACACAAACAGGTGACGAGTTCGTCGTTGATTCCCAAAGATGACCCTACCCTGCTTTTCACCAACGCGGGCATGGTGCAATTCAAAAACTCGTTTCTCGGTCTGGAAAACAGAGGCTATACGCGGGCGGCATCATGCCAGAAATGCGCGCGAGCCGGCGGCAAGCACAATGATCTTGAAAATGTCGGTGTTACCGCCCGCCATCATACTTTTTTCGAAATGCTCGGCAATTTCTCCTTCGGCGATTATTTTAAAGAGGAAGCCATCGCCTGGGCATGGGAATATTTAATTGACGTGGCCAAACTTCCCAAAGAAAAACTATGGATCACCATTTTTCAGGATGACAATGAAGCTTTTGAAATCTGGAATAAAAAAATGAAAGTGCCCCAGAACCGCATTGTCCGTATGGGAGAAAAAAGCAATTTCTGGATGATGGGAGAAACCGGCCCCTGCGGCCCCTGCTCCGAAATCCTTTACGATCAGGGCAAAGACACCGGCTGCGGCCGCCCCGAATGCGATGTCCATTGCGACTGTGACCGCCATTTGGAAATCTGGAATCTGGTTTTTACTCAATTCGACCGCGACGAGAGCGGCAAATTAACGCCTCTACCCAAGCCCAACATTGATACCGGCATGGGGCTGGAGCGTCTCACTGCCGTCATCCAGGACAAAAAAAGCAATTATGATACCGACCTGTTCACGCCCATTATCCGCTTCGTGGAAAAAACAGCAGGCATTGCTTACGGCAAAAACGCGGAGAATGATATTTCCATCAGAGTCATTGCCGATCACAGCCGCGCGATAACTTTTTTAATCGGTGACGGCATCACGCCCAGCAATGAGGGACGGGGCTATGTGCTGAGGCGCATTTTGCGCCGCGCCGCGCGCCATGGGAAATTACTCGGCATTAACAAACCGTTTTTAAATCAGAGCGCTCAAGTCGTGATTGACATGATGAAGGGTGTTTATCCCGATCTTGCGGAGAAGGCCTCTTTTATTACCAAAATGATTTTAAATGAAGAACAGCGTTTTATGGAAACGCTCGATGCCGGACTGCGCATTCTGAATGAAGAAACGGCGGCTTTGAAAAAAACGAACAAATCAGTCCTTCCCGGCGCTCTTGTTTTTAAACTCTACGACACCTATGGATTCCCCACCGATCTGACGGCAGATATTGTCCGGCATGACGGCTTTACCCTGGATAATGAAGGTTTTGAAACAGAAATGGAACAGCAACGCGAACGAGCTCGCAGCGCGTGGAAAGGAAGCGGCGAGGAAGCAATTGCCGAATGTTACCTCAAAGCTTCAAGTTCGGGCATTGTCAGCGAATTTTGCGGTTATGAAGGGACAAACAAAAGCGAGGCGAAGATCATGGCAATCTTTGTGAACGGCAAACCGGCAGACAGTGCGCGCGAAGGGGAAAAGGCGGAAATCGTTCTGGATACTACGTCCTTTTACGGCGAATCCGGCGGGCAGGTAGGCGATACCGGTTATCTGGAAGGAGCCGGTTTTAACTTTACGGTGGAGGACACGAAAAAGCCCATCGATCAATTTATTGTGCACAGAGGAAAAGTGCTGAAAGGCGAGATCAAAACCGGTGTAAAGACCCAGTTGATTGTTGACGAAGAAAGACGAAAAACCATTGCCGCCAATCATTCCGGCACACACATCCTGCAGGCCGCGCTCAAAGCGGTTCTGGGCGATCACATCAAACAATCAGGATCGCTTGTTAACGCTCAGCGCCTGCGTTTTGACTTTACCCACTTCTCCAAAATCAGCGATGAAGAGCTTCAGCGAATAGAAACAATAGCCAACGACATGATCCGTAAAAATGTGTCTGTAAAGACGGAAGTCTGCGCTCTCGAAGATGCACTCAAAACAGGCGCCACAGCAGTGTTTGATGAAAAATACGGAGCAACCGTGCGCATCGTGAAGATGGGCGAAATGAGCATGGAACTGTGCGGCGGAACTCATGTCGGACAGACCGGCGACATCGGCCTGCTGAAAATTGTCCATGAATCCGCCATTGCCGCCGGCGTGCGCAGAATAGAAGCAGTAACCGGCAAGGAAGCGCTCTCGCATGTCCAGAAAGCGGAGGAAGAATTGAAAAGAACTGCCGGTTTATTCAAAGCCGGTCCTTTGGAAGTTTATGACCGTGCCGAAAAGATTTTGAAGCAAACCCGTGAGTTGGAAAAAGAAATCGAAGTTCTCAAAGGAAAACTCGCCGCAAGAGATTCCGGCGACCTGATGAATCAGGCACGCGAAATTGGCGGAGTAAAAGTGCTGGCGGCCCAAGTGAGCATTGCCGATGTCAAAACACTGCGCGATTTCGGCGATAAACTGCGCGACAAGCTCGAATCCGGCATTATCCTCCTTGGCAGCAAGGCAGGTGAAAAAGCATTGCTGCTGTGTATGGTAACTAAGGATTTAGCAGGGAAATATCATGCCGGAAACATTATCAAGGAACTGGCTCCTTTGGTAGGCGGCAGCGGCGGCGGCAGGCCCGACATGGCCCAGGCGGGCGGCACTCAACCGGAAAATTTGAGCAAAGTTTTCGCCGCTTTGGAAAAGTTACTGACAAAGTAGAACCAATACCGATATTCTTTTTGTCATCATTGCCGACTTAGAACCGGGTGGATACCTGGTAATCGGAAATACGATTTTTTTCTGTTGAGTTCTACTCCGGCTATCAAATTTGTAAATAAACATGCAATCTTAAGTATGATGTGATCAATATGCTTATATCAGTCATTCTTGCCCATCCCGATCCCGCAAGCTTCAATCACGCCATCGCGCAAACGGCGGTTGAGGCGCTGAAAGCAAACGGGCATACTGTTTTTTTTCATGACCTCTATCAGGAAAAATTCGATCCGCTTTTGAACTCCGAAGAAATAGCCAAAGATGCCGCATTGCCCACTTCCATCAAACAACATTGTGAAGAAATTGCCATGGCGGACGGAATTATTATTGTTCATCCGAACTGGTGGGGACAACCACCTGCCATCCTGAAAGGCTGGGTGGATCGCGTGATTCGGCCAGGCGTCGCCTACGGGTTTCTGGATAATGATTCAGGAGAAGGGATTCCAAGGGGCTTGCTCAAAGCAGGGGCAGCGCTTGTTTTCAACACATCCAACACTCAACTCCAACGAGAGAAGGATGTTTTTGGCGATCCGCTGGAGACGATCTGGAAGAACTGTATTTTCGGCCTTTGCGGCGTCACTAACTTTCACCGCCGGATGTTCCATGTGGTTGTTACAAGCACAATGACCCGGCGCAAGAATTGGCTTGACTCTGTCAGGCAAGATATTGATGCATTTTTCCCAAAATAACCCGTTGCCATTTAAAGAATGGATCAAGTTTCAAGAAGGAATAAACTATGGAATCAAAATTCAACATTACATTTGATGGAAATAAAAAAGTTTCCGCGCATTTCCGGGAGTTTACGATCCATACAGATCAGCCGGAAAAGAGCGGCGGAGAAAACACCGCGCCTTCTCCTTTTGAACTCTTTCTAGCCTCCATCGGAACCTGCGCCGGATTTTTTGTAGCATCCTTTTGTCAATCACGCTCCATCCCTACCGGCAACATCGGCATTGTTCAAACAGTCATTCGGAACGACACCACACACATGGTGGAGAAAATCACACTTGATATTATGCTGCCTCCTGATTTTCCGGAAAAGTACAAGGCCGCCGTTATTAAAGCCGCGGATACCTGCGTTGTGAAAAAGCACCTTGATTCGCCGCCGAAAATTGAAGTCGCGATTAAGCAGTAGGAACTCTTCGCTGCAGCACGCTTTACCTTCAAGTTTCGCGCAGGATTTCGCTGCCGGTGATCAATGAAAAATAGTTTTCAAGAACATGCTTGTCGGCAATTAACAGGAATCATTTATTTAAAGGAGGCAAAAGATGACTGCAAAAAGAACGATCCATAAACCTCTTTCCGGTAAAACGGCGATTGTCACCGGCGCGAGTTCCGGCATCGGGCGTGCGACAGCCCTGACACTGGCGCAGGCAGGCGCGGCAGTCGTGCTTCACGCCAGACGCAAAGAAAGACTCGCGAAAATTGTTTCGGATATTCACGCAAAAGACGGAAAAGCTTACGCGGTTGCCGGTGACGCCAGCAAGACAGCAGACATTGATTTATTGCTGCAACGCACATTAGCATGGAAAGAAGGCAGACACAAATACGATATTGTTGTGGTCAACGCGGGACGCGGATTGGCCGGCAGTACACTCCTCAGCGATAATGCTCAGTGGGAGGAACTTTATCATCTCAATGTGCTTGGCGCGGCTTATCTGATGCGCTGTGCAGCCCAATATTTCATCGGACGTAAAAAAGGCGATATCGTCGTTGTCGGTTCTGTCGTCGGGAGAAACATTTCACCCTTCAGCGCGTTTTACGGCTCCAGCAAATTTGCTATCGGCGCCATCGCGGAAGGCCTGCGTCAGGAAGTTTGCGCACACGGTGTGCGCGTATCTCTGGTGATGCCCGGCATTGTAACCAGCGGATTTCAGAAAGTGGCCGGATACGACGAAAATAATTTTTACAAGGGGATTGCTCATATGGGCAAATTACTGGAGCCGCGGGACATAGCCGAGGGAATATGCTGGCTGCTTGCGCAGCCGCCTCATGTGCATGTGAGTGAGATTATGATAAGGGCGACAGGGCAGAACTACTCCTGATCCCTTAAGACAAAGTGCTATCTTTGATTTAAAAGGAATATAAATAGATTAATTCAGGGAGAAGACAATTGTTTTACAAAGCGAATCAAAATGGATTTAAAGAAGTATTGTCAGGGATAAAACTCAAAACTCTTGTGCATGGAGAAAATACTCTATTCGCCGAATTCAGAATGGAAGCAGGTGCAGTACTGCCTGAACACGCTCACATTCACGAGCAGACAGGTTATCTGATAGAGGGAAAAATCCGGCTGTCTGTCGGCGGGGAAGTATTTGAAGCAGAAAAGGGCGATAGCTGGTGTATTCCCGGTAATGTAAAACACAGCGCCAAAATATTAAAAGATTCTGTCGCCATTGAGGTTTTTTCGCCCG
>JBEKJX010000214.1:0-5950 GCA_050011015.1 Smithella sp. | reverse complement strand
TTGGGCGAAAAGGACACGGCCTATCCGAATATTGTAATCTCCTTTAGCGACGTGGAAAATGTCATCATGATGGGCGCCGTAACCGGCGCAATGGGCGCGGAACTTATGGACACAATCGTGGAAATAGACAAACGTAATATTCATAAGGACAAATCACTGCAAAGCGAAATAGGAGCTCTGGACTCCTTGCTGGAAACAATGCGCGCGATCGTCCACGACGCGGCGCAAAAGCTGGATCAGCCGGAAAGAACCGCCGTGCCGCTGATGTTGACTTTTAAAGAGCTGGCGGCAGGTTTTCAGGCAAAAATAGCCGCCGCAGTGGCAAAATGGGAAATCAAGACAAAAGAACGTTACAACGTTCTTCAGACTGACATTAACGTTCTGGGAGCCCTCCAGGAAAAAACCTTGCAGGACAAACAGGCAAAACTGGGAGACGAACTTTTGCACGGGGCAAGATAGACATTATTGGATAACGGCAAAATTGCCGATTACGATTGACGATAAACATCAAAGCTATCCCATATCTATTGGGGCTAATACTTCATTTACATACAAAGCTAAAATCTATAGTTCAACTACAAATAGGCAATGTATTGCAAAATATTCCTTGTGTTTTTAGTAACCTGTTGAGATAATAATTAACGAAGTCTATTAATTTTGATCACTTGAAAATTAAGAGGGAAAGAAGAGGATCCTGAAGTAAAAACAGGAATGGATCTTTATGAAAGAAAGAATTATAGATAAACGAATTAAGGACGGTGAAGAAGACGAGGCTGAACTGTCGAAAAAGGCCGCAAGGAAAACAGAGCGGCTTGATGAAGAAAACGAAATTACCATAACTATCATCTCCGGGATAAAAGACACTTCTAAAGAAAAAATTATCTATAATTACAGCAAGGATATTTCCATGTCCGGCACGAAAATTCAGGGCAATGTTCTTTTGCCTATCGATACCTTTCTCAAGATAGATTTAACATTAAAGAATTTGAAACAAAAGGTGACCGTTTTCGGAAAAGTAAAAAGACACAAAATTATCACTGAGGGTGAATCTTATGAGGCGGGTGTGGAGTTTGTAGATACGCCCAGCGAATCAATCAAGAAACTCGGGGATTATATCTTGTCAGTAAAAGATTATGCAAACCTTAATCCTGTCGGTGTACCGTATTGGATTTTTGCGAAATTTAACAAACCTGCACCTAAGTAACCGCATATCATTTTTTACACATTAATTCAGAAAAATAAAAAAACAAGAAAAAACATTTAGGTCATTTGCCGGACTGATACCATTTCGACTGGAAGCTGCCGCCTAAACGGCGTAAGTTCCCGGTAAGGTATGACGTTTTTTTCCAGACCCTGCGTAAGCGCAATGAATTGCTCACAACTGAAAATGAACTCAAAGCCATGGCCGCGGCGGCAAATTCTGGATTCAGCAGTATTTTAAAAAAAGGATACAAAGCGCCTGCGGCGATAGGAATACCAATCACATTGTAGAAGAACGCCCAAAAAAGATTTTGTCTGATCGTGCGCATCGTAACCAGCGACAGGCTGATAGCTTCCGGCACACACATCAAATCATTTCGAATCAAAGTTATGTCGCTGGCTTCAATAGCCATATCCGTTCCCGCACCGATGGCAATGCCAACGTCCGCTGCCGCCAGCGCCGGAGCATCGTTAATACCGTCTCCAACCATGGCGACAACTTCACCGGCGGCTTGCAGTTTTCTTATTTTGTCAGCCTTTTTATCCGGAAGAACATCCGCCAGCACCTGATCAATGCCCAGTCGAGCGGCTATTGCTTCAGCCGTGCCGGCATTATCACCGGTAATCATAACGACTTTTAATCCCCGGCTCTTCAAGGATTCAATCGCTTGTTTAGCTGAATCTTTCGGCTCATCGGCCAGAGCGATAAAACCGAGAACAATTTTTTCGAAAGCGACATACACAACCGTTTTCCCTTCCCGGACAAACTTTGCCGCCTGTTCATCCAAATCATCTATAGGAACACCTTCGCTTTTCATAAAAAAACGATTGCCGGTAAGATATAATTTATTCTCGATTAAAGCTTTTGCTCCCATACCTGATAAGGCCGTAAATTTATCCACCTCGACAACTGCAATTCCATCGGCTTGCGCTTTTAACAAAATTGCCTGCGCCAGCGGATGTTCGGAATTTTTTTCCAGCGCCGCGGTATAAGCAAGAATCTGCTTTTCATTATAACCGGCTACGGCCACAATATCGGTCACTGCCAATTCGCCGCGCGTCAACGTGCCCGTTTTATCGAAAACGACAACTGAAAGTTTATGTATTTTTTCCAGAGTCTCGCCTCCTTTAATTAGAATTCCGTTTTGCGCTCCTAAGCCGGTGCCCACCATGATTGCCGTCGGAGTGGCCAGCCCCAGCGCGCAGGGACAGGCAATCACCAACACGGAAACAAAATTAATCAGAGCGCGGCTGAAATTACTTTCAACGGGAAGAAAATACCAGATGGCAAAAGTAATAAAGGCAACAAGAAAAACCGCTGGAACAAAAACAGAAGCAATTTTATCCGCCAGCCGCTGAATTGGAGCTTTGGAGCCTTGCGCCTCTTCCACCAGACGGATAATTTGCGCCAGAACGGTTTCGGCGCCGACGCCTGTCGCCTGAAAAGTAAAACTGCCTGTCTTGTTAATCGTTGCGGCAAACACTTTTTGTCCGATTTCTTTAGCCACCGGCATGCTTTCACCCGTCAACATTGATTCGTCAACCGTGGATTGGCCGGAAATTATTATTCCGTCAACAGGAATTCTTCCGCCCGGTTTGACAAGCAGAATATCGCCAATCTGCACTTCTTCCACGGCAATTTCCAACTCTTTATCCTTCCTGATCAGATGCGCCGTTTTGGGTTTCATTCCCATCAGCTTCTTTATTGCTGTGGAAGTTTTTCCTTTGGCTTTTGCCTCCAGAAGCCTCCCTACAAGGATAAGTGTGACGATCATTGCCGCACCGTCATAATAAACGTGAGGCATCACACCGGCCGTCATGAAAAAATGAGGGAAGAAGGTTGCTGCCGATGAATAGGCGTAGGCCGAAAAAGCGCCCACGGCTACCAGGGTGTTCATATCGGATGTTTTTTGCCGCGTGGCTTTATAGGCGCCGATAAAAAAACGGCTGCCCACCCAGAAAACCGCAGGAGCCGTTAAAACAAACATTGTCCAAAGCATGACCTGACGCGGGATGAAATGCAAAAAACCAAACCAGTGCTGCATTGAACCGAAGAAAATAATCACGCTCAAGATCGCGCCGCAGGTTACTTTTAACTTCAGATCTTTGAGTTCCCTGACCCGGGAAGCTTCGATAGGATCGGCAAGACTATCTTTAAGTTCACCTAAAAATTCATAACCTTGTCCGGTGATTGCCTTCTCAAGCTCCTCAGGGCCGCCCCATTTTGCCGAATGAATAATTGCGGCATGTCCGTTAGCCAGATTGACATTGGCCTCCATCACTCCGGCAACCGAATTTAGCGCCCCTTCTACACGCCTCACACAGGCTGCGCACGTCATCCCGCCCACGGCAATAGTGATTTTTACCCCGTCAGTCACTTTATTCGACAATCTCGTATCCCGCCTTCTTTATCGCCGCAACAACAACCGAGGGATCAACATTTTTTATTTCTTCATAGGTCGCCGTGCCGCTCTTCAAATCCACATTAACATCTTTTATTCCGTCCACAACGCTAAGCGCCTTAGTTACAGCCATCACGCAATGCTGGCAGCTCATTCCCTTTATTTTTATACTTTTCATTGGAGCAACCTCCTATTATTTTGGAATTAATTTAAGAACTTTTATTACAATAGCAAGATTAATAATCATTTTTTTGATATTATTCTGCTAATTACAGGCATTATATCATGCTTGATTTAAAATTTATTCTGTATTATTACATAACCTATAGCTAAAAGGTAGAAAATGATCATTCACTGCTGGGGCTCCAGAGGCTCCATTCCTGTTTCGGGTAAACAATATTTACGTTACGGCGGCAACACCACTTGCCTTGAAATCAGGACAAACGATAATAAAATATTGATCGTTGATGCCGGTTCCGGTATTCGTGAAGCGGGCAACGCTCTAATTGCGGCCGGTCATCGCGATTTCACCCTTTTATTGACGCATGCCCATTGGGATCACATCATGGGCTTTCCTTTTTTCAAACCCATTTATTCGCGTAAAACCAATCTGAACATCTGGGGTTGTCTTTTTGCCCAGAATTCCATCAAAGAAATGCTCTCGCGCATTATGAGGGCGCCCCTTTTCCCTGTAAATTTTGATTCCATCCGCACGACGATATCCTATGAAGACACATGCATTGAACATTATACCCTCGGTTCGATGATTATAACGCCCATAGCTCTCAGTCATCCTAATCAAGGCACGGGTTACAAATTTGAGGAAGACGGCAAATGCTTTGTTTTTCTTACCGATAACGAACTTCGTTACAAGCACGAAGGAGGGCTTGATTTTCAGAAATATCTTGAATTTTCTAGCGGCGCTGATTTACTCATCCACGATGCCGAATATAATGAAGAAGAATATAAAAAAAACCGCGGCTGGGGACACTCTTGTTATAAGGACGCCCTGAATCTGGCCATGAACGCCGGAGTGAAGAAATTAGGATTATTTCATCACAATCAGGAAAGAATTGATGATGAAATTGACGCGATTGTAAAGGATTGTCAAGGGATAATCAAAAGAAGCGGCAAAAAACTGAAATGTTTTGCCGTGGGTCAGTCAATGGAAATTAAGCTTTAATTCTCGCCGCTTGGCCACGGAGATCAGCAAGCATGTTTTTCCCCCTGCACATTTCATTTATGGCAATAGCAACATCGGGTCTTATTGCCGGTGTCAGCGCAGCCATTTTTTTCCGCAAGAAAAAAAACTGGTTGAAAATTCATAAATCGCTTAATTCATTTAGCCTTTCGGGAATAGCGGCAGGAATTATTATGGCTTTTATCTATGTTTCCCGTACAGCCGGCAGACATATTGACGGACTTCACCAGATTACAGGTTTGGCGGCATTTATTCTCGCTCTAATCACACTGATGCTGGGATTTTATCAATTTAAAACTAAAAATAAATTAGCCGTGAGAACAGCGCACCGCTTGTTCGGACGTTTCTCCCTGTTGCTGTTGTTGGCGGCAATAACTTTGGGACTGATACTGATCAATATAATTTAAACAAATCTGCCGTTGTGCTACTTTAATCCTGCGACTTTTTTAATCCACCGACAAAAGCCGGTCGATGAATGCCGGTCGATGAATGCACCATAACCCGCGGAAGGCCGCAGTTTTAAAAGGAGCCTACGGTTCCAACCAGAGGGGGCTTCATTCAAAATATGTTTCTTCCCACGACAAACGCTGAATTAAAAAAATTAAATTGGGATAAGCTTGATGTAATTCTTGTCACCGGTGACGCTTACATTGACAGCCCTTTTATTGGCGTTTCCGTAATCGGCAGGGTTCTCACCAACGCCGGATTTCGCGTGGGAATCATCGCTCAACCCGACTGGAAGAGCGAAACCGATATTTGCCGGTTGGGAGAACCGGAACTGTTCTGGGGCATCACCGGCGGCTGCATGGATTCGATGATCGCTAATTACACAGCGACGATGAAAAAAAGACGCAACGATGATCTGACCGCAGGAGGTAAAAATAATTGCCGTCCCGACCGCGCCGTTGTTGTTTATGCCAATTTGATCCGTCAATATTTTAAGGATACTAAACCTCTGGTTTTAGGCGGCATCGAGGCAAGTATGCGCCGAGTTGCCCATTATGATTTCTGGTCTGATTCCATCCGCCGGTCGATGAATGCACCATAACCCGCGGAAGGCCGCAGTTTTAAAAGGAGCCTACGGTTCCAACCAGAGGGGGCTTCATTCAAAATATGTTTCTTCCCACGACAAACGCTGAATTAAAAA
>JBEKJX010000213.1:0-5411 GCA_050011015.1 Smithella sp. | reverse complement strand
GAAACACACGATGCTTGTTAATGCTGTTCACAAAGAACAGGTGCGGATGGCTACCGTCAACGAAAAAGGGATCCTTGTTGAATTCAACATTGAAATGTCAACAAGGGAGCCCATTACCGGTAATATTTTTAAAGGCAAGGTTCTTAAAGTTGAACGCGGTCTGCAAGCGGCCTTCGTTGATTATGGTGGCAGTAAAGATGGTTTTCTTCCGCTTAAGGATGTCAGCCATGAGTATTTAACCGCACAGACAAACGGCCCCGATGGCAGGCCTGTTTTGAAAGCCGGCCAGGAAATAATAGTTCAGGCTGTAAGGGAAGCGATCGGCAATAAAGGAGCTCTTTTAACTTCTTATATTTCTCTTCCCGGCAGATATGTAGTTCTCCTTCCCAATAAACCCGGCAGTGGCATCTCCCGCAAAGTAGAAAATGAAGAAGACCGGCAGAAAATTAAAAGTATAATGAAGCAAATCAAAATCCCTGAAGATATGGGATTTATCGTCAGGACAGCGGGATTCAATCGGACAAAGCAGGAAATTTCCCGTGATTATCAGCTTCTGATGCGTCTTTGGAAGGAAATATGCAATAAAGTAAAAAGCATTAGCAAGCCTTCTCTGATTTATCAGGAAACTGACTTTGGCGTGCGCAGTTTACGCGATTATTTGACACCTGAAATTGACGAAATTCTGGTTGATGATCGGGACACTTTTTGTAAAATGCGTGCTTACTTAAAAGCTGTGGCTCCGCGTCATTTGAGAATTATCAAACAATATAAAGAAAAAACCCCCATTTTTGACAGTTTTCGATTGGAAGAACAAATACGCGTTATCTATCAGGAACGAGTAGACCTGAAATCCGGAGGGCACATTGTAATAAATCCGACGGAGGCAATGATTACAATAGATGTGAATTCCGGCCGCGGCTCCAATAAAAGGAATATTGAAGAAACAGCCTTCAAAACAAACATTGAATCCAGCGAAGAAATTGCCCGGCAGTTGCGTCTGAGGGATTTAGGCGGATTGATTGTCATAGATTTTATTGACATGATGGACAAAAAACATATCGCGGAAGTGGAGAAATCTTTTAAAAAAGCGCTGAGCATTGATAAGGCAAGAATTCAGCTTTCACGTATTTCCAAGTTCGGGATGCTCGAATTATCACGGCAAAAAAAACAGTCAACGATTCAGGAAATAAGTTACACAAGATGTCCTTACTGTAAAGGGAGCGGCTTGCGTCCATCTCTGGAATATGCCGCGCTGGGAGCGTTTCGCAAAATTGAATCGGACGCTGTCAAAGGTATTTATTCAGAATTAAAAATAATATTACCGCACGAAATTGCCAATTACATTCTGAATCGCAAAAGAAGAGAACTTTTTAATTTGGAATCGGAATTCGATATCACTTTGAATATTTCGGGAAGCGTGGAGGTACCTTGGGACAGTGTGGAAATACAGCAAACACTCAAAGAGCAGACTGAAATTCAGGAGCCGCATGAGGAAACTTTTGTCAAAGTGGACGAAAATTCAGCATTAATCACTGATGAAAAAAGTTCAACTGATGAAACCGGTTTGGCAAGAGCGGAAACGCCTGTTAAAAAGAAAAGCCGAAGGAGGCCTCGCCACAAGAAAAGAAGACCGGCGGATGTAGTAACGGGAATGTCCACGGCGCTTGAGGTTGCGCCGGAAACAGTTCTGGAAATTCCAGCCGGCGAAAGTCTGCCGGTGACACAGGATCATCAAGAAGAGCATTTTCCGCTTGTCATAGAACCAGCCAAGGAAACGGTCAAGCCGGAAGAAAAAATTGTCACTACAGAACAGGAGAGACCGGAAGATCACATTATCGGAACACGGACGGAGAATGAAGAATAAAAAACAACCCGAATTATTCATTTAAAAATTAATCTGGAAGCTATTTCCCTGCGGCTAGTTCTTTAGAACGCCTTGTCGCCGCTTCAACGCCGGCTATTATTATCTCGCGAATATTTTTTTCTTCCATCACCTTCAATCCGGCGGCGGTGGTGCCTCCCGGCGATGTTACCATTTCCCTTAATTGCGCCGGATCTTTATCGCTTTGAAGACACAGGCGGGCGGCTCCCAGCATGGTTTGTGCGGCAAGTTGTTTGGATAATGCACGCGACAATCCCGTTTTTAACCCGGCATCAATTAGAGCTTCGATAATAAGGAAAAAATATGCAGGACCGCTGCCGCTTAATCCTGTTACGGCATCCATCAGCTTTTCCTCTACTTCGACGCTGATGCCCACGGCATTGAAAATAGCGCGCGTAATCTTAACATCATTAGATTTGGCGTGACTTCCCCCGGCCACTGCCGCCGCCCCCTCCCCAACTAACGCGGGCGTGTTAGGCATTACTCTTACAACCCGGACGCCTTTTGACAGGGAGTTTTCAATAAACTTTGTTGTAATTCCGGCAGCGATGGAAATAACCAGCTTGGATTTATCAATAACGGAGCTAATCTCTTTAAGTGTGACGGCCATATTTTGCGGTTTTACGGCGAGAATAATTATGTCTGCTTCTTTTGCGGCTTTTTCATTATTACTAGAGACTTTTAACTTCATTGATGAACGTAGAGAATTAAGTTTTGCTTTATCAATATCAGTCACAGTAATATTCTTGGGGGAAGTGATTTTATTGGTAATTAACCCCTGGGCAATAATGCTTCCCATTTTACCGCCGCCAATGATGGCTATTGTTTTCTCTTTGAACATATTTTAACACCTCCAATATTATTCATGCGTCTTTGGGGCTGTTCAAAAACGCTTATCTGCTGTGTTGCGCTGCAAACCGCACCACTCAACATATATCCCAATACGCCTCGCGGTTCGTTTTTCGCGCGCCTTTCATCTGAACATTTGTAAAACCCTCCGGTTCTTACCGGCAAGGAATATTATTTATTATTGCGCCTTCCTTACGGAAATGCGCGCTCGGTGAACAACCCGCAAAATGAGATTTTCAACAGCACTTCTTTTTCTTCTTATATTGTCAAATCGAATCCGGTCAAGCGCTTTATTCTTCCATTGCATTAAATTTTGCTTTTGTGATACTTAACTTTGAGAGGATTTAAATCACATGCTGAAATATTTTAACATTGAATCGGTAAAAATCGCCTGTTTGGTAAGCGAAAGCGATTTGGGCGCTCACAAACAAAATCTTGCATTTATCCACGGTTCCGGCGGTGATCACAGCGTCTGGTCGCACCAATATGCCCGTCTGCGTAAGAAATATAATGTGTTTGTAATTGATCTTCCGGGTCATGGACGTTCCGGAGGCGGTGGAGAAATGGACGTGAGCCGATACTGTGTATGGATAAAGAAATTACTGCACATCCTCGATTTGAACAAAGCCGTGCTTATAGGGCATTCATTGGGAGCGGCAATTGCGCTTAAGTTTTCCATAAGCTACCCCGAAGAAATCACCGGAATTGTTCCCGTTGGCGGTGGAATGAAAATGCCGGTTAATCCTTTCTTTTTAGATTATTTAAAAACAAATCCGGTACAGATGCCGGCGGAAATAGCAGAGTTAATTTGTAAATATTCACTGGCTAAAGAAAACCGTCCCAAATTTCTTGCCGCACTGCAAAAAAGTATTTCCCGGTCAAAAGTTGAGGTTTTATACGGCGATCTTTTGGCATGCAATGAATTGGACTTAACTAAAGTAACAGATAAAATCAAAGTGCCTGCCCTGATTATTTGCGGAGCAGAAGATAAAATGACTTCGCCTGATTTTTCCCGCGGTCTTGCTGCAAGCATCGATGGGGCAAATCTGGAAATAATTGCGAGAGCCGGCCACATGGTTATGATGGAAAGGCCGGCAGAATTTAATATTGCTCTGGATAAATTTATCGCGTCAATTCCGGGGTGATTCCCCCAAAACGCTAAACATTAATGGAGGAGTTTTATGTTTGTTTTAAAATATTTTATCCTGGCACTGGCCGAAGTAATAGATATCGTTTTGTTAAGTTACATGATTATCATATTTGCCCGGGCGGCAATTTCATGGGTTAATCCCGATCCCTATAATCAAATCGTGATCTTTTTGTATCGTTTTACCGAGCCGGTTCTCAGGCCCGTCCGCCGCATATTGCCCATGCGCAATATAGGGATAGATTTTTCGCCTTTGATAGTTATTCTGGTGATTATTTTTTTACGGCTTTTTTTGGTGCCAACAATGCAACATCTTGCCCAGCTTTTTTAATGTCCGGCAGAAAGGAAAAATTCTTTAAACAAGATGATTAGTTTGAAAGAGTCGAAAAAAGGTCTGACCTTTGATATTCAGGTAATCCCGCACGCTTCCCGCGCGGAAATAGCTGGTGAGAAGGATGGCGCTGTCAAAGTCAGGGTTACCGCGCCGCCCGTGGAAGGAGCGGCCAATGAGGCTTGTATAAAATTATTGGCCAGGGAACTGGGACTGAAAAAAAGTCAGATGGAAATATTCTCCGGTTTAAAATCTCGGAAAAAAACAGTTATGATTAAAAACGTAAGCAAGTCAGAATTGGAATTGAAGATAAATAATATTCTCAAGATGAATTAGCTTCACAAACCGCCCTACTTTTTTATTGCGGTAAATATATAAAAGCGGCGTTACCTGGTAAAAAAAGTTGTTATGGAAAAAACATCAAATTCAGAAAATTCCAAAGTGGCCAAAGCCGCCGGAGTTGTGGGCGCGTTAACGATGGTCAGCCGTGTTTTCGGCTTGCTTCGCGACACGGTTATTGCCGCGATCTTCGGCGCCACTTGGATGACCGATGCCTTTTGGATTGCTTTCCGCATTCCCTTTACATTAAGCCGGTTGTTGGGTGAAGGTTCTCTTACCGTTTCCTTTGTTCCGGTTTTCACCGAATACTTGCACAAGAAGACAAAAGAGGAAACTCTCGAATTAGCTTATAACGCTTTTACCATACTATCAATGATTCTAACCGGTATAACGGTTCTGGGCATTGTCTTTTCTCCTCTCATTGTCGGAATTATCGGAGCCGGCTTTGTTTCAGAACCAAATCATTTTGCATTGGCCGTTTTTTTAAACCGACTGATGTTTCCTTATATCTTTGTTGTCTCATTGGGTGCACTGTGTATGGGGATCCTGAATTCATATCGACATTTTATTGCCCCGGCGTTATCTCCGGTGCTGTTGAATATTGCCATGATATTGGCGGCCCTGTGCCTGCGCCCCTTCTTTGCCCAACCGATTACGGCATTGGCCGTAGGTGTTCTGATCGGTGGAATATTGCAACTGGCCTTGCAGTGGTCGTTTCTAGGAAAGTACGGCGTAAAATTCAGGTTCCGGTTTAATTTTAATCATCCGGGGGTTAAACAAATAGGCGTATTAATACTTCCGGCAATTTTCAGCGGTGGAGTAAATACCATCAATGTTTTCATCGGGACGAGTCTGGCCTCTTT
>JBEKJX010000212.1:0-5495 GCA_050011015.1 Smithella sp. | reverse complement strand
TTCATAAATATTAAACCACTTTAATATTATTTTTTAACTACATTCATAACATATCAAAGTGATTATGCTTTCAATGTTTTTATCTCAATTCTAGCAACACCTTACCTACCTTTATGCCCATTCCGAACTGCCGCAGGCACGTGAGGAATCTTAAAGACTTCTCACATTCGTTCGAAGTGACAAAAGTGCTTCACCCTTCACTATTCACTATTCACCATCCACCATTCACCATTCCCCGTTCTTTCCTTAATTACTTAAATCTTAAAACTTAATACTGTTTTTCTATCCACCATCCACTATTCACTATCCACTATCCACTTTCCCCCGCATGCGCTCTTATCTCCCCAAGAATTTCACCGAGCGACATCATCCCCGGCGTTGTCAGTTTAAGTTCATTACAAATTCTTTCCGAATCGCGGGCATGATATTTGCCGTCTTCGATCTTCAGCGCCGCGTTAAGGTATTGCGTTATTGATTTAATTTCGCCGGGATTAACAATCAGCGAATTTATGCAATGCAGTATGGCCTCCGGGTGCCTGGAATTTATATTTGATTTGACAAAGTTGACTATTTCCTGCTGCTCCCGGGTGGAATTATATCTTTCAGTTGTTTTTTCCATTACGCGTTGAAGCTTTAAAAGGAATTCATCTTTTTGCTTTGTCTTTTTTTTCAAAAAGGCCGGCGGTTGTGAATTATCCACAGGTTGAGGTTTTTCACTTGAGTCCGGGACGTCCTTAGCCTTCTTCTTATCCTTATCCTTATCCTTCAGGGCGGACTTGTCCGCGACTGGTTGTGAAGAAGTCTGCGGCTTGTCCGCGACTTGTTCGGAGTTATATGAAGGAAGCCTGTCAACTCCTAATTTTTTCTCCAGTTTTTGATGTTCGGAATTGAATTTCAAAGCATGAATCCAGTGACGCCCGCCGGATTTAAACCATTTAACATTTGTCTTACTGCTTATTTCAGTTAAAAGAGCGGGGATATTTTCATAGGTGAGATAGGATATTTTGGGACAGATTTCGTCTTTGATATGTCCGGGCCCGCCGTTTAACTTCCCGTGAGCGTTAAACCACGGTATTAGTAACGTAAAAAGAACAGCCGCTTCCGGCGTTAACGAGGCAAACTTATCCGAATCAGCTATTGCTCTGTTGATCATTCTTCCATCTGCAACCGGATTAGCCATTTATCTTCTCCACCCCTCTTCACCCTTCACCATTCACCATTCACTTTTCACAGGTGTTTTTTCTATTCCCTATCTACTGCTCACCCTTCAACCCTCACTTTTACCGTTAGAAACCGTTTATTTACCATTTTGTCAGACTCAAAATAATTGTTGAAAATTATTTAAAATTGTTTAAAATACGGGCAGGGTTTGCTGCTTGGGGAAGCTGGCCGCCTTTAAGTAAGGCGTTTTATTGCGCCCCCTGCCCTGTTTAATTTAGATATAGTAGTTCTAATACATAAGTTCGGCGTTATATGGTCTCACTTCTCGCCCTTGTTCCGATCGCTAGCGGGTAACCGGCGATAGTTATTGTTTCTGCGGAGGCGCCAACTGTTATTGGGTTAGTTTTAAATAGGCGTCTAATTTCATGGGAGGGGATTGTTTCACATATGAAGAATACAGTCAAGAAAAAAGTTTCACATCTGGAACTAGTTAAAAAAGCTCTGAAGGAAAGGGGATGGAGGGCCGCGGAATTATCCCGCCGTTCAGGGGTTTCAACCGGAATCTTAAGCCGCTATTTAAATGAGGTTCTGGGAACAAGCGATGATAATTTATTTGCAATATTATGCACTCTGGATCTGATTAATATCCCTAAAATCACCGTTATGCGCGGCTGGTCGCAAACAGCTATTGAAGCCTGCAATGACATAAGAGAAATACTGGATTTCGGGGAAAAAGAGGAAAAGGATGCTGTCCTGGCGGCAATCAAACAGGCAAAAAAAATCAGAAGCCTAAAAAAATCCAATGCGGGATTGTCCTTGGCGCGTCGCAAAAAAACTTTCGGGAAGAGAATGGCAATGTAATATATGTTGATTTCGGTGAAAATATCAACTCAAAGAAAATAAATTTTAATAATGAAAACATTGATTAAGCCGATTCACTAAAAAGATATATTACGTTCTCTATTCAACTAAACCGGCTGACAGCTAACGGCTGTCAGCCGTTCACTATTCCCTATTCCCCGTTCTTTCCTTAATTACTTAAATCTTAATTACTTAAAACTTAATACTGTTTTTTCTATTCCCTATTCCCCGTTCTTTCCTTAAAACTTAAAAATGTCATTACGAACCGCCGCATCACCCCCCCCCTTGCCATTCCGAACCGCCACAGGCGCGTGAGGAATCTTAAAGACTTCTCACATTCGTTCGAAGTGACAAAAGTGCTTCACCCTTCTTTACTTAAATCTTAAATCTTAAATCTTCCGCGTAAATAATAATTTGGAAAAAAGACGGAATTGAAATAAGATGAGTAAAAATCGTTTCAGCTTAAAGAAGCGTTTCGGAAAGAGGAAAACCATGGAAACAAAAACATCATTAAGAATCAGAACCGCATTTTCTGCTTTAATCATAACAGCTCTTTTGACCGCTTTCCAGGCCTGTACCAATACCAATGAATTAATTGAAAAAGGATGCGCTCTGGGAAAAGCGGGAAATTACCAAGAAGCAATCGAAGCATTTACTAAAGCCATTAAGCGGGATTCCCATAATGCGAAGATCTTTTACTACCGTGGTTTTGCATACTATAAGCTTGGCGACAACCAGCAGGCCATTCAGGATTACACAAAGGCTATTGAACTTAAACCGGATAACTCAGATGCCTATAATCTCCGGGGTCTTTCATATAGGAATTTTGGCAACAACGAACAGGCCATTCAGGATTACAACAGGGCCATCGGACTAAATGAAAAAAACGCGGGCGCCTTCTATAACCGGGGCATCGCGTATCTTAATTCCGGCAACTACCAACAGGCGATTCAGGACTTCGCAAAAGTTACGGAACTTAAACCGATTGATTCTACCGCCTTTAACGGCCTGGGTTTATCCTATTACAATCTCGGCAACTATAAACAGGCGATTCAGAATTACGACAAGGCAATCAAATTGAATCCGAATTATGAATATAATTATTTGAGGTCTGTCATTGCCGCAGGTTATCTGTCGAAAAACGAACGTAAAGTCAGGCTGGAAATACTTGGCCGTTATGTAAGGGAAACCGGGTCGGATGCCTGGGTGCGCAGCATTTCTATGTATTATCTGGGCAAAATCTCAAAAGACCGGTTATTAGCTGAAGCAAAAAAAGGGAAGGATGATAAAGATTCGAATGGCCGTTTATGCGAAGCCTATTACTATATGGGAGAAGCAATGTGGTTTGATAAAGACAAAAAAGGAGCGTTGGACTGTTTTAAGAAATCACTGGAAACCGGCATTAATAATTATGTCGAGTACAATCAGGCCAAAATCCTGCTGAAGAAGTTACAATAAACACCGGCGAAAGATCAAGCCGCCTCCCGGCAGAAGGCAGATGGCTCAGGCAGACAGGATAAAAAACGGAATCCGGAAAAAAACAAAACCGGCCTCCCGATCAGGACGGGAATGACAGATGGAATAATGATGCATTAGTAAGAAAGATACAAAAATAAAATAAAGCCAAAACGGCTTATCTTTAATAGGAGAAATAAATGAAGAAAAAAATGTTGTTTAGCGTGATGGTGTGTACAATACTGCTGGGGTGTGCGGTTGCAACAAAGGCAGGATCTGATGTTGAAAAAACATTCAAAGCGGATTTTCCCGATATTAAATTTGATTCCATGAATAAATCACCAATAAAAGGAATCTATGAAGTTACGGAAGGAAGAAAAATCTACTATTTTGCGCCTGATGAAGGCATTCTCATCTCAGGACAGATGTTCGACAAAACAAAGAAGAATCTGACCGCCGACCGGCTGCAGGAGATCACAGCCAGGGCCGATGAAGTCACAATCCGGAAGGCTAAGGACTTGCCTCTGAATAAAGCAGTTAAAACCGGCAACGGGAAACATATTGTCATCGAATTCTCAGACCCCGATTGTCCTTTCTGCCGAAAGGCAGCCAGGTTCTTCGAATCGCGGACAGATGTAACCAAGTATACTTTTTTCACCACTTTGCCGATGCATACGGATGCCCCAAACAAGGTGCGGTATATACTCTGTCAAAAAGATCCGGGCAAGGCGTTTAACGAAGTGATGAACGGGAAAATTGACGGCCAGAAATATCAAACCTGTACGAACGCCGAAGTTGACGACCTGATCAAGATTCATAAATCTGAGGGAGCAATGTTGAGTGTCTCCAGTACGCCTTTTTTTATCATCGATGGAAAAGTGGTTAACGGCGCCGATATTTCCAAAATCGAAAAATTGCTGAGTGAGAAAGTTGCCGGGGAGAAATAGGGAAAAAAGAAATAATGGCGCAGAGAGCATAATATGCGTCAGGAAATAATAAGGAATTTAGATTGCGAATCCCGATAAATCGGGACTCGCAAAGGCGGATAGCAGAAGCCAAAAACTTTCTTACGTCGGGCATACTTTTGGAGACGGAATCTTGAAAATACAACACATCCGAAACGCATGTATGATTATTCACTGCAACGATCACAGGATTTTAGTGGATCCCTGCCTGAACCCCAAAGGCAGCCTGCCGCCCTATACCGTTTTTCGCACAAGGCCCCGGCTTAATCCTGCAATTGATTTACCCCCGAACGCCGGGGCAGCGTTAAGTCAAATAACCTGCGGGCTCATTACGCACTTCCGTTACGGACATTTTGATCATCTTGATAAATCGGGAATTCGCCTGCTGGCGCAAAAACAGGTTCCCGTATATTGCGGCGAACGCGACGCGCCGAATCTGAAACGGCGCGGTATCAATACAATCCCCCTTGAAATCAACCGGAGAAATATTTTTATATCCGGTCATATTACCCCCTTCCCCACACAGCACGGTTACGGCCTGATCGGCAGGTTCATGGGGCCCGGAACAGGATATTTTATTGAACCGGCGGGGGACAAAACCATTTACATCAGCGGCGATACGGTAATGACACAAACTGTCCGGCATGTGCTTAAAGACCTTCGTCCCGATATTTCAATATTAAACGCGGGAACCGCGGCCCTTGATATCGGCAGACCTATTCTTATGCCGCTCGATGAGCAGTTGGATTTCATAAGAACCGCGCCCGGCAGGGTCGTTGCCGTGCATCTGGATTCCTTCAATCATTGTTTAACGAGCCGGGATATGCTCAGAGACGCCGTTTCGAAAGAAGGATTATCAGAAAAAGTATTGATACCCCAGGATGGAGAATTACTGGAACTATGACCGCCTGGTCCCGCCAATCCACCGGCAGATGTTCTAGGTTTGACGTTCTACGTTCTATGTTCTTTCACCCTTAACCCTTAAAACTGTCATTCCGAATCCGCCGCAGGCGCGTGAGGAATCTTAAAGACTTCTCACATTCGTTCGAAGTG
>JBEKJX010000211.1:0-5500 GCA_050011015.1 Smithella sp. | reverse complement strand
GTGGCCGGGTCCCGCGCAACGGAGGCTTGTGAACCCCGTCAGGTCCGGAAGGAAGCAGCGGCAGCAATGTCCGCCATGTGTTGCGGTAAACCCGGTCACCAGTTATATCTGCCCTTTTGATTGGAAGCTGCCGCCTTACAGGCTGCAGTTCCCGGTAAAGTGGAGACTGTTTTTATCGCGCTCCTTTCAGTTGCGCCACCGGTCAAAGGATAACGAGGCGGCTAGGACGAGGCGCCGCAGGCGTATTTAATAATACGTTGAGGACGCCGGGACAGAAGCCAACAAAGTTAGCCGCAGAAAGCAAAAGCGGCATCAGGAGTTCAATTGGAATATCAGGTAATCGCCCGAAAATTCAGACCGCAATCTTTTGAAGAAGTTGCCGGTCAGGAACCTGTTGTCAAAACTCTGCGCAATTCCATCGGTCAGGGTCGTGTGGCACATGCGTTTCTTTTCAGCGGCCCGCGCGGCGTCGGGAAAACTTCTGTTGCCAGAATTCTGGCCAAAGCGCTCAATTGTGAAAAAGGACCCACAGCCGCTCCCTGTAATGTCTGCTCAAATTGCCTTGGAATAACCAACGGTTCCTCGCTGGATGTGCGTGAAATAGACGGCGCTTCCAATCGCGGCATTGATGAAATCAGGGATTTGCGTGAAAATGTAAAATTTGCCCCGGCCTCGTCCAAATACAAAATTTATATTATTGACGAAGTGCACATGCTGACCGATCCGGCCTTCAACGCTCTTTTGAAAACTCTGGAAGAACCACCGGCGCATGTGATTTTTATTTTTGCCACAACCGAAAACCATAAAATTCCCGCCACCATTCTTTCGCGCTGCCAGTGCTACGATTTTCGCAGAATATCTCTCAAGGAAATAATCGCGAATCTGGGACTTGTTGCCGCCAAGGAAGGAATTAAAATCAGCCCTATCGCTCTTTCCTGGATTGCCGAAGCGGGCGACGGCAGTATGCGCGATGCGCAAAGTGTTTTTGATCAGGTCATTTCCTATGCCGGACTGGATATCAAAGATGATGACGTAGAAGAAAGTTTAGGATTGGCCGACCGCAAATATCTTTTCCGTCTATCCGATGCTGTCTTGCGGCAGGATGCCGGCGCGTGCCTGATTATTCTCGAAGAAGCGTATCTGGCCGGAATAGACATGAAGCACTTTTATCAAATATTGCTGAAGCATTTTAGAAACCTGCTGCTGGTTAAAATTGCCGCCGACGGCAGTTCTTCCTTTGATATCGCGCCTGAACAAATTGAAAATCTGAAACATCAGGTACAGGAAATATCACGCGAAACCCTGCAGCGCTATATGGAAATTCTGATTGCGGAAGAAGGAAGTTTTCGCCGCAGTCAGGAACCGCGCATGAAACTGGAAGCCGTAATTGTCAAAATGGCTTATCTTGAGCCGATAATCCCCCTTGGTGAAATTCTATCGACCATTGAAAACATCGAACAAAAACTGCTCAGGGGATTGCCGGCCGACGCCCTGAATGCCACACCGCGAGTTTCAGAAAATAAATCTACATACGAAGCACCGTTGAATTCAAACGCGGAAACAGGCGTTATTGCTGATTCAAGCAAAGACAATAATCCTATCGGTTCGAATAACGATGTAATGGACTTGAATGCGCTAAGTGACAATTTTAAAAAATTTATCAAAAAAGAAAGCGCTATTCTGGGAGCAAAAATTGATTCCGCCGAGATTTTAAGTTATGCCAATGATTGCCTGACAATGGGCTTTCCGAAGAGCAATATTTTTATAGAGGAAATTAAAACACAGCAAAAAGAAAAACTGGAAAATATTGCCCGCGAATTTTTCCAGAAGAACGTGGCGATAAAAATTGAAATATCAAGCGCGGAAAATGGCAGCGCGAATGGAAATAACGGGCGCAGTCAGGCCAGTATTATTAACGATATAAAACGTGAAGCAATGAGTCAGCCGCTTTTAAGGAAAGTGATGGATGAACTTTCCGATGCCAAAGTGGTAGACATCATCGTGCAGACGGAAAAAAATTGAGACATTGTAAAAAAAGATCGATTCGCGAAAACTGGAGGAGGATAAAAAGTGCAAAATTTTAATACCATCATGAAACAGGCAAAAAAGATGCAGGAACGCATGGGTCAACTGCAAAAGGAACTGGAGACGAAAACCGTGGAAGCTGATGCCGGCGGCGGCATGGTGCGCGTTGTCGTGAACGGGAAATACGAAATTGTATCATTGAAAATTGAAAAAGAAGTGGTCAATCCTGAAGATATAGAAATGTTACAGGATTTAATTATTGCCGTGGTTAACGAGGGAATACGTAAATCGCAGGAAATGGCTTCCTCGGAAATGTCAAAAATTACCGGAGGATTGAATATTCCCGGTCTGTAATAAGGTATATTTATGAAAGCATACGCACAACCTATTAAAAAGCTTATTTCTGAATTGGGCAAGCTTCCCGGTATAGGTGAGAAAACAGCCGCGAGGCTGGCAAATTATATTTTGCGTTCAACTGAAGATGATGTAAAAAAACTCGCGGAAAGCATTATTGAAGTAAAAAGCAAAATCAAGCTTTGCCGGATTTGCTTGAATCTGACGGAGGAAGATACCTGTCACATTTGCCACGATACAACAAGGGATAAGGAAGTGATTTGTGTTGTGGAAGATCCTGACGCGCTGGCGGCGATTGAAGAAAGCGGAGGATTCAGGGGAACTTATCATGTTCTGCACGGCGCTCTGGCGCCTCTGGACGGAATCGGGCCGGATAATCTGCGGTTAGGCGAACTTATCCAGCGGATTAACGAAGGCAATATCAAGGAAGTAATCATAGCCACAAATACGAATGTTCAGGGCGAGACCACGGCGCTGCTGATCACCCGGATGCTCAAAGAAAAAAATATCAAATTGACGCGTATTGCCATGGGTATGCCTATGGGCGGAGATTTGAAATACATAGATAAGATGACGATTTCGAAATCGTTGGAATTCCGTCGCGGCATGTGACATGACACTTTAAAACAGCCATATACTGCGTTGCGCTTCGTTCTTCGGCATTGCGGCGTATGAAAAAATACACCTCACTTCTCGGGACTTGCGCGCCTTGTCTCTGACTGTTTTAAAATGTCATTAAGACATAACTGGGGAATGTGGTTTTATGAACACGGAACGGAAAACCAGAAATACATTGCGGCGGATTAACGCAAAAAAAGTCACCAAAGCGGTAAAGAAACTTTTTATCGAAGCCAATACAGTTTTGGGCGAAGATGTTATCGAAGCCCTGCAACAGGCGCAATCCCGCGAGGAATCGGAAACCGGCAAGCAGGTATTGCAGAAAATCATCGAGAATGCTGATATTGCCCGCCGCAAAAAAATGCCGATTTGTCAGGATACAGGACTCGCGGTTGTTTTTGTTGAACTGGGGCAGGATGTTCATATCGTAGGCGGAGAACTGCACGCCGCGATTGAAGAGGGGGTTAGACAGGCCTATGATGAAGGTTATCTGCGCAAATCTGTTTGCGATCCTCTTACCAGAAAAAATACCACCGACAATTTACCCGCGATAATTCATGTTGATGTTGTTGCCGGCGACCGTTTGAAAATTATTGCCATGCCCAAAGGTGGCGGCAGCGAAAATTGCAGCGCAGCGAAAATGCTGACACCGGCCGCGGGAATTGATGGAATTAAAAAATTTGTTCGCGAAACGGCAGAAGCGGCCGGCGCTAATCCATGCCCACCGGTAATAGTTGGAGTAGGTATTGGCGGATCGCTGGAACAGGCCTGTATTATGGCTAAAAAAGCTCTTTTGCGGCCGGTGGGCGAAGCCAACAGAGTGGATGAACGCGTGGAGCAGATAGAGCGGGAACTTTATCAGAGCATTAATAATCTGGGAATCGGCCCCGCGGGACTTGGCGGACGTGTTACCGCTTTGGCAGTACATGTTGAAATGATGCCATGTCATATAGCGTCTCTGCCTGTTGCGGTGAACATACAATGTCATGTGGCGCGTCACAAAGAAGTGACTTTGTAAAAACGGCTTTGTGAAAAGCCCCATATACTGCGTTGCGCTTCATCCTTGAGGCGCTGCGGCGTATGAAAAATACGCCTCACTTCCAAGGCTTCGCGCGCCTTGCCTCTGGAGCTTTTGACAAAGCCGTAATAAATATTATTCCCGTGAAGCTTGTCCTCGACCTGATCGGGAAGCGGGAATTCAGGAATTAAAATGAGCATAGTACGAAAAATTAAAACACCACTAACAGAAGAGATTATCACTTCGTTTCATGCCGGCGACATGGTTTTGTTGAGCGGCGAAATTTATACTGCCCGCGACGTTGCTCACAGGCGTTTGTATGAATCTCTTATCAAAGGTGAAAAACTGCCTGTTGATTTGTCGAAAACGGTTTTATTTTATGCGGCTCCGACACCGGCTCCGCCCAAAAAGATTATTGGCTCCATCGGCCCGACAACCAGTTATCGCATGGATTTTTTCACTCCAAAATTAATCGAAAACGGTCTTAGAGGAATGATCGGCAAGGGCAATCGTTCGCCTGACGTTGTGGAAGCGATCAAACAGTACAAAGCGGTCTATTTCGGTGCGATTGGCGGCATTGCCGCTCTGATGTCTAGATGCGTAAAAAAAGTGGAACTTGTTGCCTACGAAGATCTGGGACCGGAGGCAATTAGAAAACTAATAGTCATGGATTTTCCACTCGTAGTTATCAACGATTTTCAAGGTAATGATATGTACATTGCTGAGCAACTCAGATGGCGTATCACATCGATATAACAATCATTTTTTTCGTTTGTGAAAATCTGTTGACTGAAAATTGCTTCTATATTATGAATTGCAGTCATTTTTTGTAACGTTAATAAGGAGATTAAAATAAATGATAGAAGTTAGATGGCATGGACGTGGCGGTCAGGGAGCGGTAACGTCGGTGGAATTGCTGGCTGTAGCGGCAATCGCCGCCGGAAAATACGCTCAGGGTTTTCCCAGTTTCGGTCCGGAAAGAAGAGGAGCGCCTGTTGCCGCGTTTACCCGTATTGACGATAAGAAAATCAACGTCCGTTCGGGCATATATGAACCCGATGTGGTGCTGATTCTGGATTCCAGTTTGATAGGTATGGTGAATGTTACAGACGGTTTAAAACAGGGAGGCAAAATAATTGTCAACACGCCGAAAACACCGGATGAAATTCGTAAAGACCTTAATTTCAGCGGAACAGTGGCTACGGTGGATGGTACAGGCATCGCGCGCAAGGAAATGGGCGTACCCATTGCCAACACCACGATGATCGGCGCGTTGTTAAAAGTAACCGGCGTCATGGAACTCGACGCCATGAAAGAAGCAGTAGAGCACCGGTTCGGCAGAATCGCTCAGAAGAATCTCAACGCGATGAAACGGGCTTATGACGAAATTAAAATAAGTAATTAAGGGGTATATCCAAATGGCATTGAAAACATGGAGGGAGCTTCCCACAGGCTGTGTTGTTTTTGAGCCGGGCAGCGCCAGTG
>JBEKJX010000210.1:0-5580 GCA_050011015.1 Smithella sp. | reverse complement strand
ATAGTGAAACTGCGATTAAAAAAGTAGTTGAATGGTACAAAGTGTATCTGGAAAAAGGGAATTTAAGCAAAATTACATCAAGACAGATCGAAGAATATCATGGATAAAAAAGAAATCTTAACTCTTGTAAAAAAATATTACGAAGAAAATTTAAATTCCAGAGATAAGAACAAGAGTTTTAAAAAAGGGCAGGCAATATCTTATGCGGGAAGAGTTTATGATGAAAAAGAATTAATTAACCTTGTAGACGCGTCTCTGGATTTCTGGCTCACAACAGGAAGATTTGCCGATGAATTTGAAAAAAAATTTGCTTCCTTTTTAAAAGTAAAACACGCCTATCTCGTCAACTCGGGTTCTTCCGCAAATCTTCTCGCCTTCATGGCGCTGACCAGCGATAAATTAAAAGATAAAAAAATCAAAAGAGGCGATGAGATTATCACTGTAGCAGCCTGTTTCCCTACGACTGTAACGCCAATTCTGCAATATGGAGCGGTTCCTGTTTTTGTCGATGTCACAATCCCCGAATATAATGTGGATGTAAATTTGCTGGATAAAGCCCTTAGCAAAAAGACAAAGGCAGTCATGCTGGCCCATACCCTGGGCAACCCTTTTGATATTGAAAAAGTGAAAGAGTTTTGTGATGACAACAAGCTCTGGCTAATAGAGGATAACTGTGACTCGCTCGGGTCAAAATACAGGTACGGGAATGAGTGGAAATATACAGGAACTTTTGGACATGTCGGAACATCCAGTTTTTACCCGCCTCATCATATGACTATGGGTGAGGGCGGAGCGGTTTATACAAATGACCCTGAAATATCAAGAATTATACTCTCGCTCCGGGATTGGGGTAGGGATTGTTACTGCCCATCCGGAAAGGATAATACCTGCCGTAGAAGGTTCACGCAAAAATTTGGCGATCTGCCTGCCGGTTATGATCATAAATATGTTTATTCTCATTTCGGATACAATCTAAAAGTCACGGATATGCAGGCGGCGATTGGCTGCGCGCAACTGGAGAAACTCCCTGAGTTTATCGAAAAACGAAGAAAGAATTGGAATCTTTTAAAAGAAAAATTATCTCATTTGAGCGATAAATATATTCTTCCTGAACCTTCGAAAAATTCCGACCCCAGTTGGTTTGGTTTTCTCTTGACAGTAAAAGCGGGTATAAGCAGAAGTGAAGTCGTGAATCGCCTCGAAGAAAATGGTGTACAGACAAGGATGCTTTTCGCCGGAAACATCATAAAACATCCATGTTTTAATGAAATGAGAAAAGAAAAAACCGGATTCAGGATTGCGGGAAATCTCAATAATACGGATAAAATCGTGGAAGATACTTTCTGGATAGGAGTTTATCCGGGACTGACAAAGGAAATGATTTCTTGCATGGCACAGCTTCTGGAGTAACTGCTTGAATATCCTTAAAGGGATAGTCAAGCATATCTGCTGAAATCAAAGCGCTGGAATAAAAAAACAGCCGTTATATTTCACGGCTGTTTTTTAAAAAGAATGAAGTTTCTTATTTTGACGCGAAGAATGCTTCCACCTTTTTGAAATTTTCGTCGGCGGTTGCCTTGAAGTCTTCAAGACCTTTTTTATAGTTTTTTATCCATTCATTGACCAGCTTTTTACCTTCTTCAGGAAAGAAAGCAGTCTGCTCCATCGTGGCAGTGAACATTTTTTCAGCCTGTTCCTGAATCGCGGACATCACATTAAATGAATTATCAAAAGCTGTTTTGTTAAAATCCACAATTTGTTTGGCAATTTGTTTGGGTTCCATATTTTCCTCCATATAAATTATTTTTGTTTTACTATTTTTTAATCGCCGCCCGTTTACGGGGAGCGGCTTTTTTACCGGCAGACGCTTTTCTTGTCGTTTCACCAGTATTCCTGATGGGAGCTGTTTTTTCATCGGCCGACTTCAGGGATGATTCCATTTCTTCATAAACTTTTAAAAGACAATCTTCAATAAACTTAAACCGGCTGTCCATATTAGTTTTGAAGCTATCCCAGCCGTTTTTATAAGTTTTAACCCAATCTTCAATAATTTTTTTGCTTTGTTCCGGGAAAAACAGAGACTCTTCCCGTAATAAGGATAGTATTTTTTCGGACTGTTCCTCGGCGAAGGCAACGACATTAAAACTATCTTCAAAAGCTTTTCTGTTGAAATCAAGAATTTGTTTAATCATAATTTTTGGATACATAGCTTTATCCCGGGTCTACTTTTTATTCTTTGATTTGGAATTTTCGGCGCCTGACGTTAAAAACTCCTCCATTTTTGAATAGTTCTGATCTACAGATTCTTTGAAATCCGCCGTAACCTTTTTATAGATGCCAATCCATTCGTTAATGGACGCTTTTGTCTGCGCCGGAATCCAGGGGGACTGCTTGAGCATATTATCCAGCGACTTGGTTGTTTGTTCCTGCAGCATAAGTACGGAATTAAAATATGTCTCGAAGGCAGCTTTGTGATAATCAATCATCTGTTTTGCTTGGGCTTTATCTTTATTTTCCATAACAAATACTCCTTTCATGTTTTTATTTTCAGCTATATTATAAGCAGCATTTTTTATTTGTCAACATAATTTGTTGCGTTGCAATATATTTTTTTATTGATTGTTTTGACTTCCTATAATTGTTATATTGTAATATATACAAATACTTATAATTTTGACCAGCTATTGGCCATGTTTATGGTATATTTTTTATGTTGCAATATTATTAAAATTTTGTAATAGAAGACACTGGAATATAAATATGGACGACAACAAACTTTTGCTGAAAAAATACACTAACCGCCGGCTTTATGACACGGGAAAAAGTATTTATGTTACATTGGATTATGTGACGGATGCTGTTCGGCAGGGGCGGGAAATTAAGGTTACAGACGCCAAAACCGGCGAAGATGTGACCTCGGCCATTCTTACTCAAATTGTTTTAGAAGAAGCGCGTAAAAAGAAATATCTTCTTCCCCCGGCGCTGCTTTATCTAATTATTCAGTATGGAGAAAATGTGCTGGCTGATTTCTTTGAGAAGTATCTGGAGCAAACCATCAGAAATTATCTTTTGTTCCGCAATGTGGCTGATGATCAATTTAAAAAGTGGCTTGAATATGGTGAAAATTACTCCAAAATAAATCCACAGGCGATGGCTGGTCTTTCACCGTTTAAATCCCTTTTTGATTTATTTAATTTACAGGCAAAAAATGATCAGCAGGATGGCGGCAAATCCTGAAAATCCCGGAAATACCAATTTGCTTCCAATCGATATGGTATGGTTTTATAACGCGGGCGGGGGAATAGGCTTCAGTGGCATATTCCTTTGGCGGCAGCGGCTTTAAGTGTTGCGCAATTTCCCAACTCACAGGCCTTTTTTGCGTCCCGACAACCGTAGATATTATTGCCTTGATTTAAATAAACAAAAGCCCTGTTGTAGTAGGCATCGGCATAATCTTCATTCAGGCTGATAGTCTTATTGAAGTCCTCGATAGCCAGTTGATACTTGCCCGATCTGGCGTAAAGATTTCCCCTGTTATAGTAGCCATCGGCATAATCCGGTTTCAGCCGGATAGCCTCCTTATAGTGATACAAAGCCTCTTCGATTTTACCCTTGGCAGCCAGAGCGGATGCAAGATTGCTATGTGCCAGATAATTATTCTTAGTGACACTCAAAGCATGATTCCAAATTTCGATACTGTTTTTCCAGTAACCACATTGATGCCATGTCAGAGTTGCCATGATGGCTATAGAGGCTATTCCTGCGGGGAACAAAATCTTTTTGCGCGTGTGTTCGTGTGAGAACAAAAGTGGAATGCCCCAGGCCAGCATAATCGCAATACCGACAGAGGGCAGATAAGAGTAGCGGTCGGCCATGGCCTGCTCGCCGACCTGCACCAAACCGATTACGGGAATGAGTGTTCCAACATACCAGAACCAGCCCACAAATAAAAAAGGCATTTTTTTAACAGCATAAATAACAACAATGGTAATCATGATCAGTATAAGGAAGGAGACTATAACCGGCCATAACAAAAAGAAATGTCCGTAGGGATAAAACACGGACAAATTAACCGGCCAGAAGATTTTTCCCAGGTAAGCGGCATAGGAAACAATAGCATTGGTACTACGCTGAATAAAAGGCAAAGAGTCTGTTGAAGCAACAGAACCTCCTTTGTTTTGTGCCCAAAAAGTAATAATGCAGAAGGCGATGGTTAATAAAATAAAAGGAACCTTTTCCCGTATAAGCCTGCCTGATGAATTAAAACCCTTGTTTGATTCATCCATTGCTTCCTGCCAGCGTTTGAGCGGCCAATAATCCAGAAGAATCAAAACAAAGGGCAGTGTTACCATCATTGACTTAGACATAAGAGCCAGAGAAAATAATATCAAACAAAGGAGATACCGGGAGATTCTGGAGTCTTCGGCGTAAAAGGCGTAAGCGTAAACGCATGCCATTCCGAAAAACATACTTAAAACATCTTTTCGTTCAGATGCCCAGGATACAGACTCCACGCGCAGGGGATGGAAGGCGAAAAGAGCGGCGGCAAAAGCTGAAGGCCAGATATTTTTTGTCGTTTTATTTAAAAAGAGGAAGAGAAAAAGAACCGCGCCTATATGCAGAAGCAGGCTGACAAGGTGATGACCGGAAGGGTTTGCTTCAAACAGGCTCCAGTCCAGAGTATTTGAAAGCAAGGTTAAGGGATGCCAGTTACTCACAACAACGGCAGTAAAAATCCATTTAATGCTTTCGAAATTAATTCCATTCCGAATATGATAGTTTTCCGCAATGTATGCGTTATCGTCAAGATTTATAAAATCATTGCCCGCAATCCTGCCAAAAGCAATGCAAGAAAAGACAATCAAAAATATGACGATCAAATATTTATATTTTTTATTCATAGTGATTTTTTTTGTAACGTTTTTTCAAGAAAAATTAAATATTACCAAATAAGACTAACCTGAATCAACGGCAGAACCCATTATTTTTAGACCATTCTAACACTTTGCAGACTCCCAGCGCACAAGCTTTTTGGGCGTCCGGGCAACCAAGTTTATTATTCCCCTGATTTAAATAAGCAAGAGCCCTGTCGTTGTATGCATAAGCATAATCAGGATTTATACAGATAGCTTTATTATAATTATCTATGGCACGCTGATACTGGCGAAGGCCGATATAAATAATTCCCGAGTTGTAGTAGGCCGCGGCATAATTCGGTAATATTCGGATTGCCTCTTTAAAGTTCTCTATGGCACGCTGATACTGGCCAAGTGCATAGTAAGCAATTCCCAGATTGTAATAGGCAACGTCATAATCCGGCATTATGCTAAGCGCCTTGTTATAATGATAAATAGCCTCTCGGATTTTTCCTTTTTCAAGAAGAGCTGAAGCAAGATTACCATGGGCCAGATAGTTATCTTTTGTTACACGCAAAGCGTGGCTGAAGAGAGTGGTATTATTTTTCCAATAACCGCATTGCTGCCAGGTTAAAGCTGCCAGAATGATAAGGAAGGCTGTTGCCACCGGGAACAAAATCTTTTTGCGCGTGTATTCGCGTGGAAACAAAAGCGGAATGCCCCA
>JBEKJX010000209.1:0-5612 GCA_050011015.1 Smithella sp. | reverse complement strand
TCACAAGATGACCGATGATCAATGGAACTCCGTGATCGACATCAATCTGACGGGTGTGTTTTACGGAATTCAATGCGCCGCCCGTTGGATGCGTGAAAAAAAATACGGCAAAATCATCAACATTTCATCAACGAGTGCGCTGGGAAATGTCGGGCAGTTAAACTATTCCGCTTCCAAGGCGGGTGTGATCGGGATGACCAAAACTGCGGCCAAGGAATTGGGCGCCAAAGGCATAAATGTCAACGCCATCGCGCCGGGGATGATCTGGACGGACATGTTGAAAAGCATGCCGCCGGAAACCATTCAGCAGATGGATGCCATGCTGCCGTTTATCGTGCCGTTGAACAGAAAGGGATCGCCGCAGGACGTCGCCAATCTGGCGCTGTTTCTGGCTTCCGATGAAAGTTCGTTCATCACCGGGCAGATCATATTCTGTGACGGCGGAATGAAAATGTAAGGCATAGGAATCACAATAAATATGACAGGATTAAAATAATTTGAGGAGCATTTATGAGTAAAAGAGATGTAGTTTTTGTCGATGGTGCAAGGACAGCCTTTGGAACATTGGGACGCACACTGCGTGGCTTTACAATGGAACAACTTGGCGGTATTGCCATAAAAGGTCTTGTTGAAAAAACCGGGATTCTGGAGAAAGGCGCTCATGTTGATTCCGTTTTTGCAGGATCGGCCATCGGCGGAACCTCTGCACTGAATCCCGCCCGTTGGGCCTCTCTGGCCGGCGGGCTTCCTATGAGTACTGCGGCATCCTACGTGGAAATGCAGTGCGGCTCGGCAATTGATTCCATCAACCATGCAGCATGGAGAATCATTGCCGGTCAAGCCGACATCATGATTGCCGGCGGTATGGAATCTTACAGTCAGGCATGTGTCAAATTTCCCATGTCCACCGAACCTTATAAAATGATCCCTCCGATGCCCGTCCAGTATTCGTTGTCCCCCACACTGGACCCGGCAACCATGAATATGGGCATCACGGCTGAAGCCCTGCAGAAGATATACAACATTTCCCGCAATGCCCAGGATGAGTTCGGCCTTAGGAGTCAGACATTGGCCAGAAAAGCCATTGATGCCGGTTATTTTGTCGATGAAATCGTGACGGTCACGGTTCCCCAGGGCAAAAAGAACCCGCCCCTGGAGTTCAAGGTGGATGAACATCCGCGTATGACGTCGATGGATGCCCTTTCCAAACTTCCGGCCGCATTTATCAAGGATGGAACGGTCACAGCGGGCAATGCTTCCGGCCGCAACGACGGCGCGATTGCCTTCGGCCATCCCAACGGAGCGTCTGGTGCGCGTATTTGTCTGTTTACCATGAAAGAACTCATCCGCAGAGGCGGCAAATACGGCTGCTTCAGCTCCTGCTGCGGCGGTGGTTTGGGTGTGGCAACCATCATTGAAAATTTGCAGCGCTAGTACCGGTTTTATGGAATAATTTATTTTAAATAAGGAATAAGGTGATTTATGGCAGAAAAATTTATCAGTGATCGAAATTTGAAATTTTTACTTTACGAGACATTCGATGTTGAACGTCTTATCAAATATCCCCTGTTCGCCGATCATAGCAAGGAAGTGTTTGATATGGTGATTGAGACCGCTATGAAAATGGGGAGAGACCTTTTCAAACCCGTCCTTACGGAAATGGACCGTAATCAGCCGGAATATGCCAAAGGCGCGGTCAAAGTTCATCCGCAAGTCCGCGCGATATTGAAGGAGTGCGGCGAAGGCGGCTGGATCGGAGCTTCGTTCCCCTGTGAATGGGGCGGCCAGCAACTTCCCATGATCATCGGCATGATGGTGCCGACAGCTATCTGGGCCGCGGCGAACTATTCCGGTTCCGTCTATCCCGGCCTGACGACAGGCGCCGCCGGATTGATCGGATCATTTTGTGATGAAGAAACCCGCAACATGTATTTGCCCAGGATGATGTCGGGCGAGTGGCAGGGAACCATGGCGCTCACAGAGCCTCAGGCGGGAAGTTCCCTGACGGACATTACACTGACCGGGACCCCGACGGATCAGGGCTATTACAAAATGAAAGGCCAGAAGATATTCATCTCCGCAGGCGATCATGACGGCGTTGATAACGTCATTCACCTGGCCATCGGCCGGATCAAGGACGCGCCGGCCGGTATTAAAGGCATTTCACTGTTTATTATTCCCAAGAAAAGAATCGAGCCCAACGGCGACCTGACGCCTAATGACGTCAACTGCGCGGGGATTTATCACAAGCTGGGTTACCGGGGCGCTCCCATCACGCAACTGGCCTTTGGCGAAAATGAAGACTGTCGCGGATGGCTGGTAGGCGAGCCCAACAAAGGTCTCGGCTATATGTTCCAGATGATGAATGGTGCCCGGATTGACGTGGGATTGGGCGCGGCAGGCATTGCCTCTGCGGCTTATTATGCCTCGCTTGAATATGCACGGGAACGACCCCAGGGAAGAAAGATTACTTCCAAGGATCCCCTGTCTCCCCAGATTCCGATTATCGAACACGCCGATGTGAAGCGGATGCTTCTTTTCCAGAAGGCCATTGTCGAAGGGTCCCTATCGTTGCTCATGCAATGCGGTCTCTATGAAGACCTGTCCAATGTGGCCGAAGGGGAAGAGCGTGAAAATAATCATTTGCTGCTGGAGCTTCTGACACCAGTGGCAAAAACCTATCCTGCGGAAATGGGTATTTTGTCCTGCAGCACAGGCATTCAAATTCTGGGAGGCTATGGCTTCTGTGATGAATTTCCGCTGGAACAATTTTATCGCGATGTCCGGATTCACACACTCCATGAAGGAACGACCGGCATTCAGGGGATGGATCTTCTGGGCCGGAAACTGACCATGAAACAGGGCAAGGCCGGCAAGTTATATTTTGAGCAGGTCCGGAAAGCCATTGCGAATGCTGAAACAGACAAAGCCTTGAAGCCATTCTGTGTAATGCTGGAAGCGGCTCTGGGCAAACTGGAAACAGTACTCGCGCATCTTATCGGCATCGCAATGGAAGGCAAAATGGAACTTTTCCTGGCTGACGCGGCTGTCTTTCTGGAATTCTTCAGCATCATTGCCATTGCCTGGCAGTGGCTGCTTCAGGCAAACGTCGCGCAGAAAGCGCTGGCGGATGATCCGCATTCGAAAGACATTAACTTTTATCAGGGGAAGTTTCACACCTGTGCTTATTTCTTCAATTATGAACTTCCCAAAATTGAAGGCCTGGCAAAACGTCTGCAAAACAGTGACGGCCTGACCATTGCCATGAAGAATGAATATTTCGATAAATAATGAAGGAAATGGAAAAATGAACCATGTTTTAGTTGTATAAAATTGTTCCTTCCCCTCCGTCGCGGTTGGGGAGATTGAAGTTTAATATCCTCAACCGCGATTGTCTATTCTTCATATCCGGGGGCGCCATACTTATTTTTTCTTAGAAAAAAGTTGGTAAGGCGTCCCCCGGAATCTTATCAGAATGCTGTCTTGTCATACCGTCTCATGGCTTGGGAATATGGAATCGGCTGATCATCAGCGAACCCGAAAGCGCAAACATGAGAACGAGTGGATGAAGTTTGAAGCCGGCAAGAGTAATCTCGCCGAACCATAAGTTCCGGTTTACCGCGCCGGACCATGCCGCCAGCGCGAGGATGAAGACAAGGATGATCGAAGTCGGTATCGGTGTTCCCTCAAAGTACTTCACCTTGTCAGTTCCCTGGGACAGCGCTTCCGCTGTGACATTGTACCGGGCAAGGCGTGACACCCCGCAGGCAATGAATCCGGCCAGGATGACGCGATCGTATAGACCTTGCATGCCGCAACCGTACCCGATGATTGCCGGGGCCACACCGAAGGAGATGACATCAGACAGCGAGTCGAGTTCCCTCCCCAGCAATGAAGTCTTCTTCCTCCATCTGGCGATGCGACCGTCCAGGAAGTCGAATATCAGCGCAATGAAGACCAGGCTGGACGCAAAATAGACGTGCCTGACATCATTCAGTTCGAGGTACGTCATGATGGAGAAGATTGCGCCTGCGCCGCAAACAGCGTTCCCAAGAGTAAACCAGTCTGCCAGGTGGAACTCTCGAATCATCGAAAACGGTTTTTTCCGGGTACTTGTATTCATTTGATGAACATCCCTCCTGACAGTTTCGAAATATTTAAACTATTATTGAAAAGAAAGATTACCACCCGGCATTCGCCGGCAGGCGCTGCCTGAGAGACGCTGCGTAATGACAATTTTGTTTCAATTGCGGTCTTACGAATAGATTGTGGCGCCCTCTCCCAGTATATTGTCCGCCTCTTTTTTCAACTTGTCATTTATGTCCAAACGAAATTCATCGCCCAGGTAAATTATGGATTCACTTTTTCCATTAAGAATATGCATATAACTTTCGTATTTACCGTGGTATTTCTTCAACGAAGAAATCAGCGTTGAAATGTTTTCTGCCGAGATCTTGCTGGCATCAACCATGAAACGAACCTGCTTGTAGGGATTCTCCAAAGATTTAACTAAAGGAATTACTTCCTGAGCTATTATCTTCGGCGTTTCTTCTCCCGTGCCTGCATCAAGAGTTCCTTTAATAACTACCGGCTCTTCTTCATGCAAAAGCGAGTAGTATTTTTTATAGACATCTCCGAAAAATATTATGTTTATCGAACCCTGTAAATCTTCCAGGGTGAGATAACACATGATATCTTTTCTTTTTGTTGTTTTTTCGCTGATGCCGCTTACCACACCGGCAACCGTTACAGTATCTTTATCCCGTTTTTCATTTAAATTGCCGGAATCGGCGCTGGTAACAAATTTCAAACGATCGGCAAAACGAAGCAAAGGATGGCCGGTAATATAAAAACCTAAAGTTTCCTTTTCAATGGACAGCAGTTTTTTATGATCCCATTCAGGAACGTCGTCCGGTATCTGATACGACTTTTCTCCATTTTCTCCGGGGGAATCGCCGGAATTGAATTGATCAAAAAAACTGGATTGATTGCTTAGTTTTTCTTTTTGATTGCGCTGGGCCTCGTCCATTCCTTCTTCATAATATTCTATGAGCTGAGCCCTTTTGTAACCCAAAGAATCAAAAGCGCCGCATTTAATCAAGCTCTCAATTACTCTTTTGTTTACCTTGCGCAGATCAACGCGGTTTAGAAAATCGATGAAAGATGTGAATTTTCCGTCACTCCGAACCGTTATTATCGAATCAACGGCAGCCAGACCGACATTTTTAATCGCCGCCAGCCCAAAACGGATATTTTCTCCGGACACTGCGAAATCTCTTTGCGATTCGTTCAAATCCGGCGGCAGAATATTTATCTCCATTTCTTTACAGGCGTTCATATACTTGATTATTTTATCGCGGTTGTCCTTATCACTCGTCAGCAGGGCGGCCATAAATTCCGCCGGATAATGCGCCTTAAGATAGGCTGTCTGGTAGGCAATTACAGCATAGGCTGTGCTGTGGGATTTATTAAAACCGTATTCGGCAAATGTCTCCATCTGCTCCCAGATTTTCTTAGCCTTATTTTCATTGATCTTGTGTTTCTGCGCCCCTTCAAGAAATTTCGGTTTTTCCTTATCCATTTCCGCGGCTTTCTTTTTGCTCATAACTTTG
>JBEKJX010000208.1:0-5620 GCA_050011015.1 Smithella sp. | reverse complement strand
ATTCCATAAGAGATACGGAGATTGCAAAGATAAAACGGTTCTTCTGCTTACCATGCTTAAAATTGCCGGCATTAAAGGAATGCCAGCTCTTGTTCCCGCTAACGGTGAATATTTTGATGAGTCCGTTCCGTCGTTGAATGTTTTTAATCATGTCATTGCCGTTGTTCCAATTAAAAATAAATATTTCTGGCTGGATGCGACAAATGAAACAGCAGCCTACAATTCAGTCCCTTTTATTCTTCCCACTAAAGTATTTCTGATGAATGAAGACGGATCTTACCGCTTTATCAAAACCCCGGAATTGGACAAAAAAAACGATTATTACAATATCGAGATGACATATAATATTAATGAGGAAGGCAATGCGGCTATCGATTGTTCTTATAAATATTTCGGTAAAGCTGCCGAATCTGTCAGATATTATTTCAAATATTCCGCGCCGGAACAAAGAAAGAAATATTTTGAAAAACAAGGCATCGAAGTTAAGGAACTTAATCTGGGCAGTTTAACAGACACAAGAAAGCCTTTTGTAATCAGACTTTCAGGAAATTTAAAAAATCTGGCGCAGAAATTAGATGAAAATATGATGGTTTTATCCAACATTGTTTCTATTGATTCGTACCAGGATATAACCGCCGCAAGTAATCGTCAGTTTCCGGTCAAGCTGGAACAATCATTCTATTCGCGGGAAACCTGTTCCTATAAATTCCCCGCGGGATATAAAATAAAGAAATTGCCGAAAGATTTTACGTCCGAAAAACCCTTTAAATATATAAACGAAAAATTCAGTTTTAAAAACTCTACCTTCAATGTTTTTCTGGAAACAAAAAACAGGCAAGAAATCATTAGATTGGAGAATATTGATGATTTTAAGAAGTACGCCGCTGAATTGCGAAAACATGAATCATCAATAAAAAATGTTGTCTTTGAAAAAAAATAGCAAATGCTTGACATCAAGGACAGCGTTGATATGATCAAATAAAAATGAAATCGGATACGAAAGCAATATCATGACAACCAATAATCAGTTGCCGGCGACAAAATGGAAATTAAATGAAACCGGCGATAAAAACATAGAAGATATATTGACCAAAGAATTTGGAATTCATCCTATTATATCTCAAATTCTTGTAAACAGAGGCATCCGGGATATTGAAGCAGCCCGCCGTTATCTCCACCCTTCCCTGAATGATTTGCACAGCCCCTTTTTGATGAAGGATATGAAAAAGGGTGTTTCACGATTGCTCAAGGCGATTCACGATCATGAAGAGATTATTATTTACGGCGACTATGACGCCGACGGGATTACATCGGTTGTTATTCTTTACAAATTCATAAAAGAAATTACGCCTCATGTGAATTATTATATTCCCGATAGAATACAGGAAGGTTACGGTTTAAAAACACCGGCCATTGACAAGTTCAAAAATGATAATGTCAAGCTGCTTATTACCGTCGATTGCGGAATTTCCGACGTGGAACAAATTGCTTATGCCCAGTCGATTGGAATCGATACGATTGTTCTGGATCACCATGAAATATCGGGGCCGCTTCCTCCGGCGATAGCCTCAATCAATCCAAATCGTGAAGATTGCGCTTTCCCCTTTAAAGGACTTGCCGGTGTGGGCATCGCCTATAATTTTCTTATTGCTTTGCGCGGCAGTTTGAACAAAGAAGGCTTCTGGAAAGATAAAAATCATCCTAATTTAAAAGAATACCTCGATATTGTCGCTCTGGGAACTATCGGTGATATGGCTCCCCTTATTGATGAAAACAGAATTTTTGTCAAAATCGGTTTGGAATTAATTACGGAAAGTCAACGCCCCGGAATCAAAGCTCTAAAAGAGGTCAGCGGCGTTGATAACCAGTCTATAGATTCTTTTAAGGCCTCTTTTTCTCTTATTCCCCGGATAAATGCCGCCGGACGAATTGCCTCTCCTTTAGACGCCGTGAAATTACTTTTGACAGACGATATGGCCCAAGCCCGAATGCTGGCCGAAAAGCTTGATTCCTATAACCGGAACCGGCAATCGATGGAGAAGAAAATTCTCAATGAAATTCTGGAAAGAATAAGCAATAACAACGTAACCGAAAAAAAGAACGCTTTTGTTTTTGCATCGGACAAATGGCATCCCGGAGTGATCGGCATTGTCGCCTCGCGACTGGTTGAACTTTTCAACCGCCCCGCGTTTGTCATCAGCCTTAACAATGGCGTGGGAAAAGGCTCGGGAAGAAGCGTGTCTGATTTTAATATTTACAAGGGAATTCAGCAGTGCGCACCTCTTTTGCTTTCCTACGGCGGACATTATCATGCGGCCGGCATCTCCATCAAAGAAGAAAACATTGATGAATTTTCAAGCCTTCTGGATGAAATCATTCAGAACAGCTTTGAAATTCCGGAACAAAGCTCTCAGATTATTATTGATTCGGAATGTAAAATTGCGGATATCAGCCTGAACTTGATTGAACAACTGGATATTCTTGCTCCCTTTGGCAGCAAGAACCCTGAACCATTGCTTTACGTCCGCAACATTCAAGTTTCTTCTCCTATTATCGTCGGCAACAGCCATTTAAAAATGTGTGTTAACAGCAATGGCACGTCATACGATTCTATCTGGTTTAATATGGGGAAACATCTGGCCGCGCTTAACGGCGCCAATATTGATATTGTTTTTACGCCGCAAATTAACAACTGGAACGGATCTCCGAATATTCAACTGAAGATGAAAGATGTAAATATTATTCCTTAACGGATGAGGGCATTATATGAACTTGGCGAAAAAAGCTGCTTTATTCAATCTGCTTTTATTTCCGGGTTGGGGACAGATTTATTTAAAGCGGTATAAAAAAGGAATAGCGATAATCATCGCGGTTATTGCCGGAGCCTTATCTATTTTATGGTCTATAGTTCAAACAACTACAGCATTATTAAAAGTCTCTCCTTTTAGAAAAAATGCCATTACTTTTGACACGGTCGTAAAAGTGGCTATCTATTCGATAAAACACACAAACCGTTCCTATCTTATTTTAATTTTGTCATTAATCCTCCTGCTTTGGATTTCTTCGATTGTTGACGCCTATACTTTTGGAAAAAATCAGTAATTAATTTCTCCCGATCTTGATAATACTAATACTAATTCCGATACTGATATTTCTCCAGTTTCAAATCAAAGTTGATATCGAGGCGGCCAGGAGGAGGCGATGAGGCATATATTAATATGTTTAGGAAGCCGACGACAACGCCAACAAAGATAGCGCTTTGATTTGGAACTGGAATTACCACTGACGCTGATCCACAATGACCTTCTCCCCCGGTTTAATTTCACCGGCATTGAGATATTCCAGATTATCAATTCTCACGGTGCAGATTTCTCTGAATATTTTCCTGAAATCTTCTTCCCACGAGGCGCTCCCGATTTCGTGGGATATTTTTTCGATGCGCACTTTCAATATATCTTCATGACCCGTGCGGCTTACAACCGCCTGCAAGGGAAGATTATTGAATTTTGACTGAAGCATCCTGAGCTGACTGGGAGCTAAAAACAAGCCCCGCACTTTTACCGCTTCCCCTACCCTGGCCGCAATTCCGGCCAGACGATAGGAAGTCCGCCCGCATGGACAAATTTCCGTAATCAGGCGCGATAAATCTCCGGTTCCAAAACGCAGCAAAAAGAAAATATTGTTTAGCCTCGTAACAACTATTTCGCCCAACTCTCCATCGGGAACATTTTTGCCGGTTGAGGGATCTACTATTTCCACAATTGTTTCTTCGCAGATATGCCATCCTTTTTTTTCGGAGCATTCATAAGCCACATCGCCGACTTCCGTGGCTCCATACATCTGATAAGTATCGATGCCGAAGTCATTTTCAAAAGATCGGCGTAAATCAGGCAAAAGCGGCTCCGCTGCAAAGCAGGCTTTTTTCACGCCGAAATCCTGCTTAAAATCAAAACCCATTTCTTTTGATTTATCGATAATCGCCTTTAAAAAACTCGGTGTGCCCGCATAAGCGGTAACTTTTAAATCCCTGATTAATTGCACCTGGACTTGTGATGATGAAGTTCCCGATGGAACAACCGTTGCGCCGACCCTGCGCAGGCCGTTATGAAATGTTAAACCCGCCGCGACAAGATGATAGGAAAAAGCGTTGAGCGCGATATCATCGGGGCCGATGCCTGCGGCAAAAAATGCCCGCGCCCATAAATAATCAGTCTCGGAGAGATGCGGTTCATAAACCGGGCCGGGCGAAGTAAAAATGCGGTCAATGGGGACATCCGGATTTTCCAGACCGGCATAAGGCGGATTTAGAATCTCCATTTCCACCAATTTCTCGCGTGATGTAACCGGCAGACACTCCAAATCTTCACGTGATTTTATATTGCCGGGATTTATTTTATGATTATCCAATAGCGCCTTTATATGCGCTGATTTTTCGAAACCGAGTTTTACCATCTCAGCCAGAGCCTTATCCTGCTGGCTTTTTCTTTTCCTCTTCCCCCACGATTCTTTTTTATCAAATAAGTTATCCATCAAGTTTCCTTTATATGAATTTTTAACGGCCAAGAGCAGACAATGTTCTTTGAACTGTCTTGTTTTTTGAATTCTTCTTCATTATTTTTTTGCCTGTGCTGGACTTTGCCAGGGAAAGACATACACGTCTCAGCTCATTCACAGCCTTTAAACGATTGGCAACAGCTTCCGGACTCATATCAATCTTCATTTTCCAGACTCCTGAGATACTCACTACGCCAAAATGTCTTCTATAGGTAATATCTGTTTACCATGTCTGATTGTGAGTATTAATATTTGTTTTTTTTCAATGCGATATATGATGCGATAATTACCGTAAATCAACTCTCTGAATTGGTCATTTTGAATTTCAGGGACAACCCTGCCTATCTCCGGTGAAGATGCCAACTGTTCGACTTTTGAAAATACCGTGTTAATCCATTTATCCGCTGCCAATGGCTTATCTTGAGCTATATATTCTGCAATTTCCGAAGCTCTGTCTACAGCCAACGGTGACCAAACAATCTTCATTTATGGACTCTTTTCAAAATTTTATTTTTCGCATCATGATGCGCAATTCCTTTTCCGCTCGCAATTTGACCAAGTGATGTTTGAACATCTGTTAAAAGCTCAAGTTTTTCCTCCATAATTTCATATTCCGAGGCATCCATTAAAACGGCAACCCCTTTCCCATGTTGTGTGATTATCACAGGCCTTTTGGTATCATGAACTTGCCTGATATAGTTTGCAATACCTGTCCTTACTTCTGATAACGGCTTTATATCCTGATCAATCTTTAATCTTTGCATTGTACACCTCACGTATTATTCCTGAATATCGTACATTATAACGTACATTATTTAGTATGAGCAAGAACTATTTTTATGGTTAATTCAGGCGGGATAAAATTAGAGCCTTATCCTGCTGGCTTTTTCTTTTTCCCACGATTCTTTTTTATCGAATAACTGATTCATATAATTCCTTTATTTGTTAATGTTTAATAATTCTTTTTTTAGCGTTCTGAAATTTGGAATATTTTTCTCTTTGTTATATGTAACATTATCAAATCCAAAATTAAGATATTTAAAAATAATAGATTTTTCTGATGGGT